>DASQAE010000673.1:0-1965 GCA_035635915.1 Burkholderiaceae bacterium
GTAACGCGCCGGCAGCTTGAAGCCGGGTGTGGTCTTCGCATCGCCCGTGGCACAACCCTTCAACGCGCGACAGGCCGCCAGAAGTTCGCTTCCGGCTGCGCGGTGAATGGCACCGTCGACTCCGCCGCCACCCAGCAAGGAAGAATTGGCCGCGTTGACGATCGCATCGACCTCTAGCCGCGTGATGTCGGTCTCGAGAACGCGCAGGCGCGTGTTACCGATCAATCGCTCCATCGTCCGCACCACGATGCGTCGGTAGTGGCCCGTGAGGTTGCGACCGTCAGTCGCGCCCCATCAATCGCTCCAGTCGACCCAACCGAGCCAAGCGGTCAGCAGTATGACGCCGCCGAACACGATCCGATACCACGCGAACGCACGGAAATCGTGATGCGCCACGTAGCGCAGCAGCCAACGGACGCACAAGAGCGCGCTTACGAACGCAGCGACAAAACCAAGCGCGAAGATCGGCAGATCCGCGGCGTGCAGCTGAGCGCGCGCCTCGTAGAGCGCATACACGCTCGCGCCGATCACGGTAGGCATGGCGAGGAAAAAGGAAAACTCGGTCGCGGCGGTGCGCGAGAGGCCAAACAAGATCCCACCGATGATCGTCGCGCCCGATCTGCTGGTGCCCGGAATCAGCGCAAAACACTGCGCACAACCGATCTTGAACGCGTCCATTGGCCGGATTTCGTCCAGCGAGTTGACCCGCGGGTGATAGTCACGCGCAGCGTGCACCCGCTCCACCCACAGGATGACGAGCCCGCCCACCACCAGCGCGGCTGCCACCGGGACTGAAAAGAACAGCACGGCTTCGATCAGACGCTTGAACAACACACCGAGCACTGCGGCCGGGATGAACGCAATCACGACATTCAGGGCGAGGCGCTGTTCCGCAGCGTCGTGGGTAAGACCGCGCAGCATGTGCCACAGTCGCGCGCGAAATTCCCAGCACACCGCGAGAATCGCACCGCCCTGGATGGCGACGAGGAACGCTTCGCGGCTGCCCGTGCGAAACCGCACCAGATCCTCGACCACGATCAAGTGCCCGGTACTCGAGACCGGCAAGAATTCCGTCAGGCCTTCGACCAAGCCGAGCAGAAGCGCTTTGAGCGCGAGGATCCAATCCAAGGAGATCTCCGAGATTTCGATACGGCGCGCGATTATGGCGTGCGGCCGCTGACGTTCGGCTTAACCGCAGCCTGCGTCGAAGATCAGAACAACTCGACTTCGGAGCGAGTTTCCTTGACCTTCAGCTTGCCGCACTCGAGCAGGCGCTCGTAGTTGTGCGACTGGTTGCGGCCGTTGCGCTTGGCGTGATAGAGCGCCTCGTCGGCACGTTCGACGCAAGACGCGGGGACATCGTTCGGCCGGATCATCGTATAGCCGATGCTGACCGTGACGTTGCCCACCTGCGGAAAGGCGTAGTCCTGTATCGCCACACGCAGGCGGTCGAATGCAGCCTCGGCGCCGGCACTGGCGGCGCGGTCCAGCACGACGACGAACTCCTCGCCGCCGAAGCGAAACAGCCGGTCAGCGCCGCGAAACGTGCTGCGGATCAGACGCGCGACCAGCAACAGAACCTCGTCGCCGAACAGGTGGCCGAAGTTGTCGTTGACCGACTTGAAATGATCGATGTCGATCACCGCGAGCCAGCTTGGATCGGTGCTGTTGGGATCACGCGCGAGTCGCCCCGGGCGCGCCAGCAACTTGCCGAAGGTGGTTTCGAAGGTCTTGCGGTTGAGCAGGCCGGTCAGCGTGTCGCGTTCACCATAGTCGAGCATGGCGACATGGTTGCAGACGATACGCAGGAGGCCGGTGACCAGCGAAGCTTCGCGTGCCCGCATGCCTTCGTCGGCGACGACCTCGAGCATGCCGCTCACGCCACCTTCGCCCTCGAGCGGAAATACGCTGCGCCATCCGCCGCCCGCGGGGGCCTCGTCGTGCACGATGTCGTGCAGCAGGACG
>DASQAE010000674.1:0-10329 GCA_035635915.1 Burkholderiaceae bacterium
AAGGTTGCGGGCAGCCCCGGCGCCGCGTTCGTCGTGGGCGCGTTTGCCGCCAACCGCTGTGCATCGTTGCAAGCGAAGGGCCTTTTGACCGCCACCACCCCCGCCGGCCAGGCTGACGAAGCGCTGCAGAAACTGCGCGAATACGGCTGGGAAGAGGATTCCGATGTGTTGCACGCATCGCTGGCCGCGTTCGAAGTCGCGCCCGCGGTCACGGTGACGTTCGGCAACGCGCTCGCGCGCGCCAGCGTCAAGGACAACCTGTGCGGCTACAGCTTTTCGGCCGTCAACGCGGCCTTCGCCCCGGCGCCGCTGGACGCGGTGTCGCTCGCCCTGATGTTCGCCACCGGCAATGGCGTGCCGCCTTCGAGCGGCGTGCAGTTGATCAACAACCTGAGCCCGGGCGGAGCGCTGCGCGACCTGGTATCGCTGTCGCCATCGACGCTCAAGCAGGACTTCAACCTTGACGGCGCGGCCTGCCTGCGCGACCTGTTGACCGGCTCATCGCTCGCCGCGGCAAGTCTGCGTTCCGGTATCGACGCGACGCGGCGCAACGGCGATCTGCACGGCAAGCCGACAATCATCGTGCACGGGCGCGATGACGCGCTGCTGCCGGTAAACCACACGTCGCGCCCGTACACCGCGTTGAACAAGGTCGTCGAAGGCCGCAAGAGCAGGCTTTCGTACATCGAGGTGACGAACGCGCAGCACTTCGACACGTTCATCGGCCTGCCGACGATTCTTCCCGGCTACGACACACGCTACATATCGCTGCACATTTATCTGAACCGCGCGCTCGATGCAATGTATGCGCACCTGCGCGAAAAAAGACCACTGCCGCCGAGCCAGGTGGTACGCACGGTGCCGCGTCGCGGCACACCCGGTGCCGCGCCGGCGTTGACGGAAGCCAACGTGCCGGCGATCGCAGCCACGCCCGCGGCGGGGGATGCGATCACGATGGTTGGCACGACGTTGAAGATTCCCGAATAGGTTGGACCCGCGGGGCCTGCGGCCCCGCGCACGGAAGCTTTTTATGAGCGACTTCAACTCTCGATACGTTGTTTGCTGTGACCGCGAGATCCACTACATCGAGTGGGGCGCGGGCCATGCCGATGCGGTGATTGCGTGGCACGGGCTGGCGCGCACCGGGCGCGACATGGACGAGGTGGCAGCGCATCTCGCGACCCGCTACCGCGTCATTTGCCCCGACACGATCGGGCGCGGGCTTTCGCAATGGAGCCCGAAACCAGAGCAGGAATACTGCCTCGACTTCTACGCGCGCATCGCGCTCGACCTGATCGGGCAGCTTGGCATCGAATCGATGCACTGGCTTGGCACGTCGATGGGCGGCGCGCTGGGCCTGCGGCTCGCCGCGGGCGCGCTGCGCGGTCGCGTGCGGCGGCTGCTGTTGAACGACATCGGACCGAAGCTTGCGGAGGCCGCGGTCGCGCGCATTCGCAGCTACGCGGGCAATCCGGCGCAGTTCGATCGCGTCAGCGAACTTGAAGCGTACTTTCGCACCATCTACAAGCCGTACGGCTGGCTCTCCGACGAACAGTGGCGCCGCTTGACGGAAACCTCCACCCGCCGTTTGCCGAACGGCAAGGTCACGCCGCACTACGACCCGAACATGGTGCTGCAGTTCGTGCACCACCCGCACGACTACGACCAGTGGGAGGCGTACGACACGCTCGAGATTCCGGTGCTGTGCCTGCGTGGAGAAAGTTCCGACCTCTTGCTCGCGGAAACCGCGGACGAGATGCGTCGCCGCGGGCCACGCGCGGTGGTGGTGACGATTCCCGGGTGTGGCCACGCGCCGGCGTTGAATGTGCCGGAGCAACTGCAGTTGGTGGAGAGATTTTTTAACGGGTCGGGGTGACTGGCTTGTCATCCCGAGCGAAATTTGCCATCCCGAGCGAAGCGAGGGATCCGGTTGCTTCCGCGATCAAGATCCTTCGCCTGCGGCTCAGGATGACGAGGCGCTCGCTCAGGCCGCGGCGGAAGCTTCGGCCGTCTCCTGGCCGAACTTGGCGTCGATCCGCACCGAAAACTCTTTCGCTGCGCTAAGTGCCGGGCCAAGTTTTTCGGAGTCGCCGACCACCAGCAGCAACAAGCGGCGCCGCTGGCGGCCGAACGGGCGCACGACCATTACACCGAGGCGACAACCGAGCACCAGCCAGCGCGCTTCTTCAAGGCTGTGCTCCTTGGCAGCGGTGTGTGCAAGCGCGATCAGCGATGCCAGCATCGCGCTCTTGCGATCGAGTGGATTCGGCTCGGCGTGCTCGTGGGTTGCAACCAGCAGCCCGTCTTCCGAGGCGACAGCGGCGAGTTTCGCCGTCGGCAGCTTGTTGCACAACGCCGCCAATTCCTGCTGCATGCCGATGCGCGAATCGCGCGGATCAAGCGCCATCGTGCGTAGCCTCCAGGCGGGCGAGCAGCACGTCGAGCAACAGCAGCGTGTGTTCCTTGCGGCGGATGTCGACTTCCATCACCGGAATCGCGAAGCCTTCGGCCTCGAGCGCGTCCTGATAAGCATCGACGCCGGGCTTCGGGTGCAGGTCGCTGCGGCCAACGCCGACGACACAATTGCCGGCCGTAATCCGCGGTGCAAATTCGCGCACGTACTCGACCGTGAGTTCGATCGTGTCCGGGCGCCGGTTGTCGGCGAGGATGACGGCACCGATCGCATTCTCGGAAATCATCGGCCACATGAAATCGAAGCGGGCCTGCCCTGGTGCGCCGTAGAGCTGCACCAGGTCGCCGTTTTCGAGCAGGACCTGACCAAGGTCGAATGCGACCGTCGTTGTCTGTTTACCGACCGCCTCTGCCTCGACGCTGGCCACCTCGGTGCTGATCGGCGGAATGTCCGACAGCGCCTGGATCGCCGTGGTCTTGCCGGCACCTATCGGACCGGCAAATACGATGCGGTACGGTCCCATATCCGGCTACGCGGAGGCAAGGCCGAACTTGCGCCGCAGCTGGCCGATCAGCCCGGACAAGCGTGAGGGCTTGGCCTTCGCTGCACGCTTGCCGTCTTCCTTCGCGCGCAACGCACTGCTTGCCTCTGCCGCAGTGGCCTCGGCGGCCAATGCGCCAAGGGTGAAAGTGGCGTTGAGGAAGTTGATCGCCGTGTCGTCGTTTGCCTTGGCAACGTCGCAGAGTTCATGCAGTGTCAGCGCCTGCGCCATCAACGCCGAGGCCATGCGCACGTCGGCGTGATAGTGCGGCAGGCGGCCGAAATCCGGCCAGCGCTTCAATTTCCAGCGCCGCACGAGATCGAGTTCAGGACGCAGGCGCGGCGCGCCGTTACTGATCCAGAACGTCCACTCGAGTTCCTTCGGGTTGCGGAACTCGCGTGCACGTGCCATCGCTGCCTGCTCTGCCGTGGAGAGCTCGACGAAAACCGCGGGCGGATTGGAGCGAAACGCCCCGGCCAGTTCGGTGGTCGTCAGTCGCGTGGTAAAGCCGCGCGACGGCAGGAAGCTGTAGATCGAATCGCGCCGGTCGTCGAGGACTGTCACGGCGACCGGGGCCTGGAACAAGCGCCAGGTGGCGGCGCGCAGCGTGGTGCGCAGCCGGTGGTCGAAACTTTCCGGGGCCAGCCGCCCGCCCGGATCGAGGCTTTCGATGAGCGGCACGGTGAGGATGCCCTCGTCGGTGGCGCGCGCGCGTTCCACCAACGTCTCCGCCAGTTGCAGCACCTCGACCAGATGTGCCGGCGTCACCGGGCGCTTCAACACGGCAAACGCGCCCGCCGGACAAACGTTGCCGCTCGTTAATGCCAACAGAAGCGGAAGCTCCTCGTCCGAACCGGACTTGCGGATTTCGCTCATGCGCTCGCCCGGAACCAGGATCACGTCGGCGATCGGCGCATCCATCAAACGCCAACGCGCGCCCAGCGCTGAATCGAGCAGCACGAGCATGGAACGCAGCGCTGCCGCGGTATGGGTCGGCAGGCCACGCAGGGTGAGCGTCAGTTCGGACATTTGCGAGTGAAGGCGTCGGCTCTCTGCATATCGACCATTTCGCGCGATTCCATAGGTCAGTAAGGCCCGAGAACTGGGGCTTTGGGGGGGTAGTTCGAGGGGAAGGCCTATCGTTTTCGGCGCAGTTGATAATCCGTCCCATGTCCGCCCATCTGCCTGTCGATAACCTCAACGTCCTCGGCCTTGATCCGATGCCGACGCCTGAGGAAATCAAGCGCGATGCACCACTTACGACTCAAGTGACGCAAACCGTCACCCGGGGGCGTGCCGCGCTGGAGACGATCCTGGAGCGCGCCGATCCACGCGTTTTTGTCGTAGTGGGCCCTTGCTCGGTGCACGACCCCAAGGCGGCGCTCGACTACGCCCAGCGCCTGCGCGCGCTCGCCGACGAGGTGGCCGAAACCATGCTTCTCGTAATGCGCGTCTATTTCGAGAAGCCGCGCACCGTCACCGGCTGGAAGGGTTTCATCAACGATCCCGACATGGACGACTCGTTCCATATCGGCAATGGCATGGCGCGGGCGCGCCAGCTGCTGCTCGATATCGGCACGCTGGGCTTGCCGGCCGGGAGCGAAGCGCTCGATCCATTGTCGCCGCAGTACCTCGCCGACCTCATCAGCTGGTACGCGATTGGCGCGCGCACCACCGAATCGCAGACGCATCGCGAGATGGCGAGCGGCCTTTCCACGCCGGTTGGATTCAAAAACGGCACCGACGGCGATCTCGAGGTGGCGCTGAACGCGATTCGTTCGGCGCGCAGCCCGCACAGCTTTCTCGGCATCAACGGCGCCGGCCGTACCGCGATCGTGCGCACGCGAGGCAATCGTCACGGCCACATCGTGCTGCGTGGCGGCGGCGGCCGTCCCAACTACGACACCGTGAGCGTGAAACTGGCTGAAAACGCACTGGAAAAGGCCGGATTACCCGCGAACATCGTGATCGACTGCTCGCACGCCAACTCGATGAAGAATGCGGCGCTGCAGCCGCTGGTCTTCATGGACTGCATTCATCAGATCAAGGAAGGCAATGGTTCCATCGTCGGGCTCATGCTCGAGTCGCACCTTTATCCCGGCAACCAGCCGATCCCGGCCGATCTCGCGCAGCTGCGTTACGGCGTTTCCGTCACCGATGCCTGCATCGGCTGGGACACGACACTCGAATTGATCCGGCGCGCGCACGCGGAACTGCGCCCGGTGCTGTCGCGCCGAGGGAAATAGGTCCCTCCCTCGCAGGCGGGGGAGGGAACTGCTCCCTCCCCTGCGAAGCGGGGAGGGCCAGGGTGGGGGCCGAATAGCTAGATCCAAGTAGTTAGGTCCAGCCCTTCAGCAACCGTAGCCGCGACTTGCCCGCGGCGCGTTCTGCTGTCTCCAGGATGTGCCGGTGCAGGTTCACGCCCTGCAGAAAGCTGCGCCGATACGCTTCCGGCACCTGGGTCGCTGCGACCCGTTGCAGGTCGTCGGCCAACCGGCGTATTTCGTCGGCGGCCGATGGATCGTCGACCGCAGCCAGCGCCTCGCACAACGTGTAGCGCACCTCGAACGCCGGGAAACCGACCGGCAAGGCGGTGCGCATGCCTTCGATAGCTCGTTGCGCCAAACGTAGCGCCGCGGGCGCATCACCAAGCGTCAGATGCGCACGCGCCGCAAGCGTCGCGAACGGAATCTGCGACGCGCGGTTGCCGCGGGTGGCCTCGCGATCCAATAGCGTCTGCGCCAGCGCAAGCGCTTGCGCCGGTGGCAGGCAACGTACCTTGACGATCAGGAGCCGGCGCCACATGCGCCGCTCATCGACGCCTGCGAGCAGCTTTTCCGCCTCGGCCACGGTCGCCGTCGCGTCGAGATTGCGCGCGACCTGATACACCGCACGCGCCATCGCCACCCCGGCGCGCGCCGGCGGCGGCATCCGAGCCGCATCGATGGCGGCAAACGCTTCGTCGGCTGCGCGCCACGCGCCCAGATCGACCCAGACCATTGCGCGCTGCACGTGCAGATCTTCGACCCGCCAGTGCAACGTCGTCGCCGCAAGCGCCTGCACCTGCTCGAGCCAGTTCAGCGCGTCGCTGTAACGCTGCAGATAACGCGAGCAACTGGCGAGCGAGACGAGCAGGTTCAGGCGCGCGAAATCGGCCCCGTCCTGGCCGCGCAGCAGGCGCTGCGCCGTCAGGCGGGTTTCGAGCGCGTGTTCGACGTTGCCGACCTCTTCCAGCGAGAGCGCGAGGTTGTTCAGCACGCGGGCGCGCGTCAACGTGTCGGGCTGGAGCCGCGCGGCCTCCTCGAAGTGCAGGATGGCAGGCACGTGGTCGTCGGCTTCCATCTGCGCCAGCGCGAGGTTGTTCAGGATCGCGGGCAGATCGTCGCCGGTGGGAAGGTCGAGGCGGCGCGCGATTACGAGCGCCTCGCGCAAAGCGACGATTGCCTCGTCAGTGCGGCCAAGACGGCGCAGCACGATGCCATGCACGTTGCCGACGCGCATCACTGCCAGTTCGTCGCTTGCCGCGCGCGCCGCCGCGATGCCCTCGGCCAGCAGCGGCAGCGCCTCTTCGCTGCGGCCGATGATATGCAGGAAGATCGAGCGCATCGTCAGCGCCTCGGCTCGTTGCGCCGGCGTCGCCGCCAGGGTGAGCAGGCGCAGCGTCGCTTCGTCGTGGCGCTGACTCGTGTCGAAACTCTGGCGCAGCTGCACTGCCTCCGACAGGACGGTGAAGGCTTCGCCCTGCTCGCCGAGTTGCTCCAACATCTGCGACGCCTGTTCGAGCCATTGCGCGGCAAGTGGACGCTGGAACTTCGCCTGGGCGCTGGCGGCCGCGGCACGCAGCGCCGGAATCGATCGGCGCGCGTCGGCCGCCGCAACCCGATGCGCGGCAATGCGTTCCACGGTTGCGTTGACGGTCTCCAGCTCGTCGGCCACGCGCGTATGCAACTCGCGCGCGATCGCCGTCGGTACGCCGGCGAGCGTGGCCTCGTACACAAGATCGTGCGCGAACGCCGCGTCGCGCAGCACCTGCGCCGCCTCGAGTTCGGCCCACCCATCGGCGAGGTCGAGCGCGGATGTTCCGAGGATGCGTTCGGCCAGGTTGGCGCTGAAGTCCGGCCCTGCAACGGCAGCAAGCCGCGCCAGCGCGAGCGCGCGCGGCGAGAGCTGCTTGAGTCGATGGCCGATCAACGCGCCCACGCTGGTCGGTGCGGGCAAATGTGTGCCCCGCGCGTTCGCCGCCACGCCGTCGACCAGTAGCTGTTTGATCGTTTCGAGCGCGAACAACGGATTGCCACCGGTATGCCGCACGAGCGCCGGGGCGAGGCGCGTCGCATCGAGCTGCGGCACGCCAAGCGAGTCGATCAACGCGATCATTGCGTCTACCGACAGGGGTGCCAGGGTGATGGCGACCAGCCGCCGCGCCTGGACCAGTCCGTCGATGAACGCCTGCGCGACCGCAGAGGTCTCCGCCGGGCGCTGCGCGAATCCCCACCTTATCGCGCCAGGTTCGCCGCCAAGCACTTCGCGCAGCAGATCGAGCGTCGCATCGTCGGCGAAATGCAGGTCGTCGAGCAGGACCGCGCCGAGGCCCGCCGCTCCGGCTGCGCCAAGCACTTCTTGCACGACCTGCGCGAGCTTGGTCAGGTTGGCCGCCGGACGGGTATCGCTCTCGGCGTATTCGGGCAGAAGGCCGCCCAGGCTGGCGCGGCTTGCGGCAGTCACTGCCTCGGGTGAACAAGCGATCACTGCACGCAACAGGCGCGCTGCCGCGGCAAACGGGACCGAGGCATCGCCCGGGCGCGCGGCTGCGGCGGCTGTCGACGCATCGGTGAACTCCGCGAGCAGGCGCGACTTGCCCATGCCCGCTTCGCCGATCACCAGCACCGGCTGCCCCTCACGCCAGGCCGCATCCAGCGCGGCGCTTTCTTTTTCACGCCCTACCAGTCGCGGCGGGCGCAGCACGGTGATCGGCAACGGGGCGCGTGCCGGCGCACGCGGCGCCGACGATTCGATCTGGCGCAACAGGTCTTCGGTCTCGCGCGAGGGCGCGGCACCAAGCTCGCGCCGCAGCAGCTCGGCGCAACGCTGGTACGTGGCGCGCGCGGCCGCGACATCGCCGCGCAGGTAGTGCAAGCGCATGACGCGCCGGTACGCATGCTCGGACACCGCATCGAGGGCTACCAGCGCCTGGGCCTGCTCCAGCGCAGCCGCGAGTTGGCCACCGGCCTCCGCCTGGGCCGATGCCGCGGCCAGCCGCTCTCCGCGCCGCACCTTGCGCGCAAGCCGCGTCGCTTCGAGCCAGTCGGCGAAGCCGCCCGCCTCCTCCAGCGCAACCGGCGTAAGCAGGTCGCTGTCCTGGTCGAGATCGTGCGTAACACCCGGAGCGAGCGTGGCATGTGCGCCCGGCGCGATCAGCTCGGCGCCGACGCGTTGTTTCATGCGCAGCAGGCGCGCGCGCAAGTTGCCGCGGGCTCGCTCGGCATCGACGTCGGGCCACAGCCGCTCGGCAATACTCGCGCGCGAGGTCTGCCCCTCGACGGCCAGCAGCGCCAGCAGCAGCGCATCCTTGACCTCGAGTTCGAGCACCGTGCCGTCGGGCAGCACACAGCTCGGCGCGCCGCGCAGGCGAAGTTGCGGATGGCGTGGGTTAGCCGGATCGTGCTGGCGCTTCACGCCAGGGAGATTAAGCGAATCGTCAGCGCTGTCGCTGAACACGGGCCGGTCCGCGGGCGGCGCTCAACGACCGGCCATCGGCAGCATGCCGCTTGCCCAGGCGGTGAGCAGCATGACGACGGCGAACAAAACGGCGAAACCGAGCAGCTTCAGCACTTCGGCGCGCAATGCAATCCGATCGATCTTGCGCGTGAGGTTTTGCGTCGCAGCCATGGGCGGATTCAGGCCGAAAGGAACAACACCAGGGCGAACAGCCACGCCGAGGCGACGGGCACCAGCAGCCAGGGCAACGGCAGTTCCTCGGCACGGTCGGTGGGCGGGTTGTCGACCACAAACATCGGATGCCTCCTTGCGACGGTGCGGATGCCGTCGGTGACCACTTTTTAGGCCCACGGGCGTTACGGGGGCGTCACAGCGACATAGCCGACCCGGCCTACCGCCGCTGCCGTACCGGCGCGTACGCGGGATCCCCGGGGCTGCCTTGGGCAGTCGGCGCATTTCTTACAGCACGACTGGGCAACTGCCGACTCCTGGCCCGGGGCAAGTGCGACGAAATCAGGGACAACGGATTCGTTCCGGCAGGGGCGCAAGCCTGCGCGGCCGGGCATCGAATTCAGCGACGAGGACTACCAGGTGAAAGCAACGACGCCATGGCGCGGGGACCAACCGTTGGCGGTTACCCGGCCAATCCATTCAACGAGTGGCATCAAACTGCTTGACGTCGGCACCACCGTCGATACGCGCGCCCTCGAGCACCTTGCAGGGAACACGCTGGCGGAGCCGTTGGATCAGTGCATCGGCGGCGCCGATTGGGTGCAGCGCCAGGATGTGATCTCAGTTGCGCGCGAACAGGTGGCCGCCGTGCCGTTGCTCGGGCACTTTGATGCCGGCCTTGGTGAGCAATCCAGCCGGCTCTGGGCAGCGCTGGCCGCCTGCCCGCTTCCGCCGGCATTCATGCTGCACTTGACCGTTGCACGCAACAGCGACCAGGCACTGTACGAACACGGGGCGCGCGCAGCATTCATCGGCTTGTTCATCGGCGTGTCGGCCGGTTTCGCGGACGCCGACCTGCAGGCGCTCGCCACTGCCGCGCTGCTGCATGACGTCGGCATGATGCACATCGACTCGGCGCCGCCGGACGGGCGCTCGCTCACCGCGTCGGAGCGGCAAGCGCTGCAGCGCCACACGGTGATCGGCCAACAGATCGCCAGCAGCGAGCCGACCCTGGATCCGTCGATCGCGATCGCGATCGCCCAGCACCACGAACGCATCGACGGCAGCGGCTACCCACACGGTCTGCGCGATGCCGAAATCGGCCTGTTGGCGCGGGTCCTGATGCTGGTCGAGATCGTGTCGGCCGTCCTCGACGCGCCGGATAGCGAACCGACGCGCCAGCTCTCGATGACTCTGCGCGCGAACCACCATAACCTTGACCCGGCCTTCTCGCAGGTGCTGCTCTCTGCGCTTCCCCGGCCGAGATTGCCGGTCGGCGCCGATTTTTCAAAGCATCCCTCCGAACTGCGTCGCGTGGGTGCGCTTCTCGCGGCCTGGCGCATCGCATCGACCGGCGCGAGCAGTGCTGAGGCGCCCCAGTTCGCTTTCGTGGACGAACGCATGCAGCGGCTGCGCCGCCAGGTGGCCGAGGTGAGATTCGACGACGGCGCTGCGACCACCGCGCCCGAGGCGACATCGATCTTGT
>DASQAE010000675.1:0-5961 GCA_035635915.1 Burkholderiaceae bacterium
CCGATGTATTGCTGGCCCTTGTGCTCGTAGGAAAAGACGTTGCCGATGATGCCGGACGGCGTCTTGAACTTGTAGAGTTCCTTGGACAGGTCGTTGGCATCGACGCACTTGAAGTAACCCTCAAGCGTGCCGTAGCAGGCAAGTCCACCTGCCGTCGTCAGGACGCCGCTCCATACCGAGAACTTCTCGGGCTTGGACTGCACGATCTTGCCCGTGCCGGCATCCCACGCGATCAGGTTGCCCAACCCGCCATGGCTGTTCGGCGCCGGGTACATCGACAGTGTTGCGCCGACGTACGGCTGGCCCGCGACATAGTCGACCTTGAACGGCTCGTAGTCCATGCAGACGTGGTTGGTCGGAACGATGAAGCGGTTGTTCTTCGGATAGAACGCCGCCGGCTGTTGATCCTTCGTGCCCAACGCCGCAGGGCAGATGCCCTTGGTGTTGACATCGGGACCATTTTTAGCCGTCGAGTACTTGGCGACGACTTGCGGACGGCCCGTCTTCATGTCGACGTTGGTGGCCCAGTTCACTGCAGGGTCGTACTTCTCGGCAACCAGCAGCGCGCCGTTGGTACGGTCGAGCGTGTAGCCGAAGCCGTTACGGTCGAAGTGCACCAGTGCCTTGGTCGGCTTGCCCTTGACACTGATGTCGGCCAGGATCATCTCGTTGACCCCGTCGAAGTCCCACTCGTCGAACGGCGTCATCTGATAGACCCACTTGGCCGCACCGGTGTCGACGTCACGCGCGAAAACGGTCATCGACCACTTGTTGTCGCCCGGGCGTTGCGACGGGTTCCACGTCGAGGGGTTGCCGCTCCCGTAGTACATCAGGTTCAGCGCCTTGTCGTAGCTGTACCAGCCCCACGTGGTGCCGCCGCCGATCTTCCACTGATCGCCCTTCCAGGTCTTCAGCGACGAGTCCTTGCCGACCGGCTTGACTGCACCGTCGGTCCAGGTGGTGGTCTTGTCGGGGTCGATCAACATTTCGTTGTCGGGACCAACCGAGTAGCCTTTCCACACCTGCTTGCCGGTGTTGATGTCATAGGCCGCCACGAAACCACGCACGCCCCATTCGCCGCCGGAGATACCGGTGATGACCTTGTCCTTGAACACGTGCGGCGCATTGGTGTTTACCGCGCCCAGCTTCGGGTCACCATTTTTGACCTGCCACAGGACCTTGCCGGTCTTGGCGTCGAACGCCAGCAGCGTGCTGTCGGCCTGTTGCAGGAAGATCTTGTTCTCCGCGTAGGCAAGGCCGCGATAAACGGTGTCGCAGCACATCTGCGGAATCACGGCCGGATCCTGCTTCGGCTCGTACTTCCACTTGATCTTCTGCGTATCAACGTCGAGCGCGAACACCTTGTTGGGGAACGGCGTGTGCACGTACATCATGCCGTCGACCACAAGCGGCGAACCTTCGTGGCCGCGCAGAACACCGGTCGAGAAAGTCCATGCGACTTGCAGTTTGCCGACGTTGGCCGTGGTGATCTTGTCCAGCTTGCTGTAGCGCTGGTTGTACATGTCGCCGGCTTGCGACGCCCAGTTGGCCGAGTTGGCCATTTTTCCCTCGAGCTCTGAATTCGCAAGCACGAGAGCGGGAGCTGCCATGGCCGAAGCCAAAGCGACACTCCGCCATAACTTCTCAGATTTCCTCATCTCGCATATCTCCTAGATGTTGTCTTTCTGGTCCGCCGCCGCGTGTGCAATCGCATGCACGTACACCGCACCCATGCCTTGCTGCAATGGCTTTTTTGCCGCTTCTAGTTGCTGGGCGCGGGCAGTCTTGCTCCCGCCCACAGCCCTTTCAATATGCATTGCAGCAACCTCCTCGCTACAGAGGGGCAATCAGCGTATGTCGATCGTCGATTGCAGGACGGTCTGTTTCCGAAAAAGGCACAGGTTGTGTCGAAGCGGACACATGTTTTGGGCGCCGTTGTCCGCGGCGTCCAGGGACACGCCTGCCCGAGTTCAGATCGGCCGCGGGCCGGCGCGCGACGGCGGCCGCTCCTTCAGAGGAGATTGCGCGCTTGCGTCCCGCAAAAGCGTCGTCGGATTGGTGCTTGGCTGCCGCGCCGCACCCTGAACGCCCGCCGAGGGGGGCGGCTAGCCATTAGATGGTATTCGTAGTCGACGGCCGGCGGTCCGGCGGCGCGCCGGCGCGGGGGGCACGACGAGCGCGATGCGCCCTTGGCGCTGACCGACAAGCGCCGGCGCCAGGCCGGCGCACGGGTCTGGAAGGATTTGCATCGCATTCACATTGCATTAACATCGAATGCACATCAACCCGGGGCCGCGTTTGCGCCTGCTCTTGGTCCGCGATGGAAAACAAGACTGCCCGCCTGACGCTGCTGCTCGATCCGCGCAAGAAGGCATTGCTCGAAGAGATCTGCGCGGCCAAGGACGTAACGCCATCACAGGTGGTACGCCAGCTCATCCGCGAATACATCATCGAAAACGCCGGCGACCGGCCGCTACCGCGCTGGTTGCTCGCCGCGTCGAAAAAAACGGCAGCACGACGCTAGATCCACCGCATGAACATCGCGCCGCTGCTGCCGATCGACTGGATCCTCGCGATCGTCGTTCTGTGGCTGCTGCTCGGCGCAGCGGGTGTCGTGCGGCCGCACGGATTTTTTTTCGTCGCACGCGTGCTGTTCCCGGCCAGCGCAGTGGTGAGTGTTCTGCTTGCGGTCGTGGCGCTCGTCGCTTGTTTCGACGGCGCGCAAGTGGCAGTGCTGCCGCTCGGATTGCCGCAGCTGCCGTTTCACTTGCGGCTCGATGCGCTGTCGGCGTTCTTCCTGTTCCTGCTTGGCGCCGCAAGCGCCGGCGTTTCAGCGTTCGGGGCCGGCTACTTCCGCCGCGGCGAAGGCACGCCGCCCGGCTTGTTGTGCCTGCAGTACCACGTGTTCCTGGTCGGCATGGCGATGGTCCTGCTCGCCGACGACGCGTACGCGTTCATGGTGATGTGGGAAGTGATGGCGCTCTCGTCATTCTTCCTTGTCACCGCCAACCACCGGGTGGCGGAGATCCGGCGCGCGGGTTACCTGTATCTGCTGCTCGCTCACATTGGCGCCCTTGCGATCCTGCTGTGCTTTGGGGTCCTGCAGGCGAACACGGGTGACTACACGTTTGCCAATCTGCGCACGCAGCAGCTGAGTACGTTCTGGAGCTCGACCGCGTTCCTGCTCGCGTTGGGCGGATTCGGCGCCAAAGCCGGCCTGTTGCCGCTGCACGTGTGGTTGCCCGAGGCGCATCCCGCGGCGCCGTCGCCGGTGTCGGCATTGCTGAGCGGCGTGATGCTCAAGACGGCGATCTACGGCCTGCTGCGCGTGACGTTTGATCTCCTGCACGTGCAACTCTGGTGGTGGGGCGTGCTGGCACTGGCGATCGGACTCGCGACTGCGCTCTATGGCGTCATCTTCAGCGCGGTACAGACCGACATGAAGCGGCTGCTCGCGTATTCGTCGATCGAAAACATCGGCCTGGTGCTGGTCGGTATCGGCCTCGCGGTGCTGTTCAACGCGTACGCACTGCCGGCACTCGCCGCGCTTGCGCTGACCGCCGCGCTGTATCACTGCCTGAATCACGCGTTCTTCAAGTGCTTGCTCTTTCTCGGCACCGGCGCCGTGCTGCATGCAACCAGCGAACGTAATCTCGGCCGGCTGGGCGGGCTTCTGCGCCGCATGCCCTGGGTCGGATGGGCGGCGCTGGTCGGCGTACTGGCGAGCTCGGGACTGCCGCCGCTCAATGGCTTCGTCTCCGAGTGGCTGCTGTTGCAGAGTTTCCTCTTCACCCTCGGCCTGCCGAGCACGTTCGTCAACATGCTGGTGCCGGTCGTGGCCGGCGGCGTGGCGCTGGTCGCTGCGCTGGCCGGTTACACGATGGTGAAGTTCTACGGCGTCATCTTTCTCGGTCAGCCGCGCGAGGAGCGCCTCGCGCGCGCTCACGACGCCGGCGCTTGGGAACGGGTGGGACTGTCTTGGCTCGCGTGCGGCTGCGTGCTGCTCGGCTTGTTGCCGGCCCAGGTGATCGTGCTCATCGACAACGTGACGCATGCCTTGGTTGGCGCGGGCCTCGCCGCAACGGTGCGCGCCAACGGCTGGCTGCTGCTGGCGCCGGTGTCGCTCGAGCGCGCCAGCTATAGCCCGCTGATCTTCCTTTTTGTTGTCGCTGCAAGCCTGCTGCTCGTCTACGCGATGGTGCGCCGGCTCTACCACGGTCGGTTGCGCCGAGCAGCGCCATGGGATTGCGGCTTTCCGCGCCTGACGCCGCGCATGCAGGACACCGCTGAAGGATTCGGCCAGCCGATCCGCCAGGTGTTCGAGCCGTTCTTTCGCATGCACCGCGAGCTGCCGAGTGCTTCTGACGCCATGCCGCGTTATCGGGTGGTGGTGGAGGATCACTTCTGGTTCTGGATCTACACGCCGATCGCGCGCCTGGTCGAGAACGTCGCGCGATTGATCGGCCTCTTGCAGCGCGGGCGCATCGCCACCTATCTGCTCTACAGCTTTGCCACGCTGCTGTTGATGCTCTTGTGGGTGCGGCGTTGAACTGGTCCGGCCTGCTATCGCAGCTGCTCGAGATCACGCTCGCGGTCCTCGGTGCACCGCTCCTCACGGGGTGGGTCAACCAGTGTCGCGCCTGGCTGCAGAACAAAAGTGCACCGCCGCTTCTGCTTCCCTATCGCACGCTGCACAAGCTGTTCAACAAGGAGTCGGTAGTCGCGACGCACGCGTCGCCGCTGTTCCGTGCCACGCCTTACGTGGTGTTCGGATGTATGGCGCTCGCCTGCGCGGTCGTGCCCAGCCTTTCCACCGATCTGCCGCTTGCCTCGGCGGCGGATGCAATTGCGCTGGTCGGGCTTTTTGCCGTGGCGCGCGTCTTCATTGCGCTCGGCGCGTTCGACATCGGCACCGCGTTCGGCACGCTGGGCGCGCGGCGCGAGATGCTGGTCGGTTTCCTGGCCGAGCCGGCCCTGTTGATGGTGTTGTTCACCTCGTTTCTGATCAGCGGTTCCACCTCGCTTGCCACCATCGTGGAAAACCTGGCGGGGCGTGAACTGGCGATCTACCCCGCGCTGGCGTTCGCCGGCGTGGCCTTCACGATGGTCTCGCTCGCCGAAAACGCCCGCGTGCCGGTCGACAACCCGGCGACGCACCTCGAACTGACGATGATCCACGAAGCGATGATCCTCGAGTACTCGGGGCGTCATCTCGCCCTGATCGAATGGGCCGCGAGCCTCAAGCTGTTCGCGTATTCGTGCATCGGGCTGGCGTTGTTCTTCCCTTGGGGCGTGGCACGCGCCGGTGCGCCGCTGGATCTGTTTCTCGCCTTGCCCGTGTTGATCGTCAAGCTCGCCCTTGGCGGCGCGTTGCTTGCGCTGATCGAAACCGCGTCGGCGAAGATGCGGATCTTCCGCGTCCCGGAGTTTCTCGCCGGTGCTTTCCTGCTTGCCGTGATCGGCATGCTGGTGCACCTGCTGTTGGGTGCCTGATGTCAACGTTGGCGTCCCAGCTCATCAACCTGTTTGCGGCGATCCTGCTGCTGCTTGCGTTCGCCATGCTGTCGCAGCGACGCGTGTTGTCGCTGGTGCACTTGTTCACGTTGCAGGGCGCCGCGCTGGTCGCATCCACGGGCGTGATGGCGTATGCCACCGACCAGCCGCATCTCTATTTCTCGGCTGCGCTGACACTGGTCCTGAAGGTGCTGCTGCTTCCGTGGCTGCTGCATCGGCTGATCCAGCGCCTGGCGGTAAGGTGGGACGTCGAGCCACTGCTCAACATCCCGACGACGATGCTGGTCGGCATCGTGCTCGTCATCTTCGCGTTCACGCTGGCCGCGCCGATTTCCGCGCTGTCGGCTTCGGTGGCGCGCAGCACGCTCGGCATCGCACTCGCCTGCGTTCTGCTGTCCTTCATGATGATGATCACCCGCGCCAAGGCGATTCCGCAGGTCATCGGCT
>DASQAE010000676.1:0-2837 GCA_035635915.1 Burkholderiaceae bacterium
TCGCAGTCGAGGCCGAATTGCCCGCCTATTTGCGCGTCGAGATCTGAGGTCATGCAGCCATTCGCTGCCCGCGTCATCGCGTGGCAGCGCAAGCACGGCAGGACCAATCTGCCCTGGCAAGGACGCGACCCGTATCGCGTCTGGCTGTCCGAAATCATGTTGCAGCAAACGCAGGTGCAGACGGTGATCCCGTACTACCTGCGTTTTATCGCGCGTTTTCCTGACCTGGCGTCGCTCTCCCAAGCATCGTTGAACGACGTAATGCAGTCATGGGCCGGGCTGGGCTACTACTCCCGCGCGCGCAACTTGCACGCGGCCGCGCAAGAGCTCGCGCGAAATTGCGCCGGAGCCTTTCCCCGCACGGCCGCCGCAATCGCAGAACTGCCTGGCATCGGCCGCTCGACTGCAGCCGCGATTGCCGCCTTCTGCTTTGACGAGCGCGTCGCGATTCTGGACGGCAACGTAAAGCGCGTGCTTGCCCGGCACGGCGGGATAGCGGGTGATTCTGCGACACGCGCGGTCGAAGTCCGCATGTGGGAACGCGCGCGCAGCCTGCTGCCGGCGCCGCGGCAGATGCCGGCCTACACGCAAGGGCTGATGGACCTCGGAGCTACGGTGTGCACGCGCGCTGCGCCGACATGCCCGGCCTGTCCGGTACGGCAGGACTGCCACTCTTTGGCGAACAACCGCGTTGCCGAACTGCCCACGCCGCGCACTCGCAAGAGCCTGCCGACGCGGCGCGCTTGTTTTCTGCTCGCGGTGGCGCGCGATGCCATCCTGCTCGAGCAGCGCCCACCCTCGGGCATCTGGGGCAGCTTGTTGGCGCCGCCGCAGTTCGCCAGCGCGAAATCGCTGCGCAGCGCGCTGGCTCAGCTAGCGGCGGCTTCAAAGGTGCAGGCGCTAAGCGCGCGGCGCCACGGATTCACGCACTTCACGCTCATGTACACGCCGTATCTGGCACACATCGATGCGCCTCACCTACGCGTCAGCGAGCCGAATCAGCGCTGGATCTTGCTGGACGACATCGGCACCGCCGCACTTCCAGCGCCGATGCGTGCGTTGCTGTTGGACGTGCGTGCGTTGCTCGCGCGCGAACGCGCGCGCCCTACTTGAGCACCGCGTGCTGCCTCAGGTATTGGGTGATGATCTCGAGACGGGTGCGGGCGTCGTCGAGTTCCATCAATTTTTGCTTGGCCTTCATCGGCACCGGCAGTACCTCGCACAGGCGATTGCCCACCCATATGCTCGAGTCGAGCCGAAACGGCTCCTCGAACGGTAGCCGGCCCATCACGTCACCTTCGGCCTGACCGGTGCGGCGCCGCTCGGCGTGCTGGGCGCGCACGTCGTCGATCACCCGTGTCAGCAACGCAGCGCACGCCTGATGCTCAGGATCGATCGGCGAGTCTTCGTCGGGCTCGAGCAATTCGATCTCGGCAAGCTGAAGCTGGTCGGGCTGCACCCGTGCGTCGAGCACGCGAAATCGCTGGCCGCCGATGGTGCGGATGTGCAGCAAGCCGAGCTGCTCCATGTCCCAGGCGGCGATGCGCGCAAGGCAACCCACGCTTTCAGTGCGCGCCGCCGCGCCGACCTCGCCGCCGCTGACGATGAGGCACACCCCAAACGGTTCCTCGCGCCGCATGCAATCGCGCACCATGTCCATGTATCGCGCCTCGAAGATGCGCAACGGCAGTACGCCGTCAGGAAATAGCACGGTGTTGAGCGGAAACAGCGCGACCTGGCTCACGGCCGAGCGATTCCCCGGTGGCGCGCCAGGACGTGCTCGCGCGCCGCAAAACGCCGCGCCAACTGCTCGACCACGTAGGGCGAGCGATGCCGGCCGCCGGTACATCCGATCGCCACGGTCACGTAATGGCGGCCGTCCGACACATAACTGGGCAGCCATTTGTCGATGAAGGCCGCGATGTCATCGATCATCTGACCAACGATGGGCGCTGCGGCGAGCGCTGTAGCCACCGGCGCATCGAGGCCGGTAAGCGGCCGCAACAACGGGTCATAGTGCGGATTGGGCAGATTGCGCACGTCGAAAACTAGGTCGGCCGCGACCGGAATGCCGTGCTTGAACGCGAACGATTCGAACGCGAGGGTGAGATTGCTCGGCGGCGAGTCGACAAACTCGCGTACCCACTGGCGCAGCGTGTTGGGATGCAGGTCGCCGGTATCGATGGTGTGGCCAAGCGCATCCAATGGTGCCAGCAGCTCGCGTTCGGCTTCGATGCATTCGATCAACGTGGGCTCGTGATCGATAGCGCCGCTCGCGACCAGCCGCTGCGACAGTGGATGGCGCCGCCGCGTCTCCGAGTAGCGCGGCACCAGCGCATTGGTCGACGCGGTGAGAAAAAGAATACGCACGTCGTAACCCGTGCGTCGCAGTCCGCCGATGATGTCCGGTAGATCGCCGAGGGTTGCCTCTGAACGCGCGTCGATGGAAACCGCGAGATCGTTGTGGCCGGCCGCAGTGAGGAAGGCGCAGACGTCGGACAGGAAACGCCCGGGCAGGTTGTCGACGCAGTAGTAGCCGATGTCCTCGAGCAGCCGAATCGCCACCGACTTGCCGGACCCGGACATGCCGGTAACCAGAACCACCCTCATTTGCGCACGTTGCCGAACCGCTGCCGTTCACACCGATGATGGAGGCGATTTTCCTGCCGGGATTCCGAAATCGAGCGACCGCAGGTCGCTTCGTGATTGTGGCACGTCGTATGGCTCTCAAAACAAAAGGGCACAGCAGCGGCTGTGCCCTTTTACGCACGATCGATCGCGACGGCGCGAACGTGCGGTCCTGCCTATCTTCGCAGTGCCTAGCCCTTCAGGCACGT
>DASQAE010000677.1:0-2157 GCA_035635915.1 Burkholderiaceae bacterium
GCGCCGCGCTCGTTTAGCAGACGGCCCACCAGCCGATTGGTGCGCCTTTCGATGACTTCGACGATCTCGCCCTCAGGCCTGCCACGCCGGTCCTGGCCGCTCACGCGTGCCAACACGCGGTCGCCATGCAGGACTTTGCTCATCTCGTGTTCGGGCAGTACCAGGTCCTGGCCGGCGTCGTCGCGCAGCAGGAAACCAAAACCGTCGCGATGGCCCTGCACCTGGCCGGACAGCAGATTTGCGCGCGCGGCAACCAGCAGCAGTCCCGCGCGATTGCGGATCACCCGTCCTTCGCGCTCGAGTTCCGCGAGTTCGTCGTCGAAACGTTCACGTTTGAGTTCGGTCGCATGCAGACGCTGCGCCAGTTCGGCGGGCGTAAGCGGCGTGCGCGCCTGAGCGAGTGCCTCGATGATCGCCTCGCGATCGAGGGTTTCGGTCTTGGCAGTCACGCAGTTTCCACGGAAACGCACCACGTGCGCGGGTTTGACATCGAGGGGACGCCAATTAGAATGCGCCGCTCGCCCCGCGCCCAGGTGGCGGAATTGGTAGACGCACTAGTTTCAGGTACTAGCGCCGCGAGGTGTGGAGGTTCGAGTCCTCTCCTGGGCACCAGCGATTGGGGCAGTCGACAAAACAGCGGCCTGCGTGAGCGGGCCGTTTTGTTCTTGGATTCGCCCGCCGTTTGCCTCAAGTCAGGTCGCTCAGTTCGTTTGTGGGCGGCGCAGACGCGCGTCGAGTTGTTGTGGCCGCAGCGAGTCATATTCCTCGAACGGCTGGTGGATCCACGGACTCGTGGGTAGGTACTGCACATGGTAATCAGGTTTGAATGTTGAGACCGCCTTGTACCAGAGCACGGCGGTGCGCACTTCGACAATGCTGCTGAAGCGCTGTTTAAGGTGAGCGATGACGCGGATGAGCGTCTCGCCGGAATCGACCAGGTCATCGACAAGCAGAACTCGCCCTGCGAGCTCGCCGCCGGTCTTGGTGATGTACTCCGCGATATCGAGCGACCCTTGTTGCATGCCGCCTGCTTCACGGTAGGAGCTGGCGGCAAGGATTGCCAGCGGTTTGTCGTAGATGCGCGAGATGACGTCGCCGACGCGTAGTCCACCGCGCGCCAGGCATAGGATCGAATCGAACTTGTACCCGGAGTCGTAGACCTGCAGCGCAAGCTGCTCGATCATGCGGTGATACTCGTCCCAGCTGACGTAAAGATCCTTCATCGCATTCTCCGCAATGCGTGCAGCCGGATCAGGATGCGAACGGATGGCGCAGGACGATCGTCTGATCGCGCTCCGGTCCGGTCGATACGAGATCGAGGCGTACTCCGGCGACTTCACTCAGACGCTCCAGGTAACGGCGCGCATTCTGCGGCAACGCGCTCCAGTCACGCACGCCGAAAGTCGAATCCTGCCAGCCCTGGAAGTCCGCGTACACCGGCTCGCAGCGCGCCACTTCGTCGGCGCCGAACGGCAGGATGTCGGTTGTTGTTCCGTCGAACCGATACCCAGTGCACAAGCGCACCGTCGGCAATCCGTCGAGCACGTCGAGCTTGGTAATACAAAGACCCGTCGTGCCGTTTAGCTGCACCGATCGGCGCAACGCGGCACCGTCGAACCAGCCGCAGCGACGCGGCCGCCCGGTAACAGATCCGAACTCCTTGCCTCGGTTACGCAATTGGTCGCCCGTTGCGTCGAGCAGCTCGGTCGGAAACGGTCCCGAGCCGACGCGGGTGGCATATGCCTTGGTGATGCCGAGCACATAGTCCAGGCGCTGCGGCGCGACCCCGGCGCCAGCCGCTGCGGCGCCGGCGACCGTATTGCTCGACGTCACGTAAGGATAGGTGCCGTGATCCACGTCGAGCAGCGCGCCCTGTGCGCCTTCGAACAGCAGGCGATCACCCGCAGCCATCGCCGCATTCAGTCGATACGACACATCGCTGATCATCGGCTTCAGCCGCTCCGCCAGGCGCAAGGTGTCGTCGATCACCTTTTGTGCATCGACTTTTGCCGCCTTGAGATAGTTGACCAGCACGAAGTTGTGCAGGTCGAGTGCCTCGCGCACACGCGCGCCGAAGCGGGCGGCATCGAAAAGATCCTGCGTGCGCACGGCACGGCGCGCCACCTTGTCTTCGTACGCAGGGCCGATGCCGCGCCC
>DASQAE010000678.1:0-3615 GCA_035635915.1 Burkholderiaceae bacterium
TATGGCGCAGATTTGCGAGGCGAACGCGAGCCATCGTTTTGCCTCAGGTGCCGTTGGCGCCGACGCAGCGCCCGTCGGCGGTGAAATACAAGCTGCGTGCGACGTCCAGCCGGAAACCCGCTACCGCGCCGACCTTGAAGCTGCGCACGCCGTGCGTCTGCGACACCCAGGTCTGGCCGAGCATGTCGAAGTGGACGACGCTTTCCGAGCCGCTTAGTTCGGCGATCGAGACGATGCCTTCGACAAACACGCCGTCGGACACCCCCGGGGCACCGTCGATGGGCTGCACGTGATGCGGGCGCAGCCCGATCGTGTACGGCCCATCGGGCAACGCCGCCAAAGCGCCCTCGGCGGGCCACTGCACCGCACCGCCGAGCACCACGCGGTTTCCGGTCTTGATCACTTGCGCCGTGTTGATGGGCGGATCGGAAAAAACCTGCGCCGTAGTCAGATCGACCGGCCGCCTGTAGACGGTGGCGGTGGGGCCGAACTGCGTCACGCGGCCTTCGAACAGCGTGGCGGTATGGCCGCCGAACAGCATCGCCTCCGCGGGTTCTGTGGTGGCGTAGACGACCGTGCATTCGCGATCAGCGAAAAGACGCGGCAGTTCGTCGCGCAGGTCTTCGCGCAACTTGTAGTCCAGATTGGCGAGCGGTTCGTCGAGCAGCACCAGGTCGGCATCCTTGACCAGCGCGCGCGCAAGCGCTGTGCGTTGTTGCTGCCCGCCCGATAACTCCGCTGGCTTGCGGTCCAGCAAGGCACCGAGGCGCAGGATGTCGGCGATCCGTCCGACGCGCGTTTTGATGTCGGCTGCACTGACGCCGGCCACGCGCAACGGCGACGCGATGTTCTCGAACACCGGCAGATGGCCATAGTTGATGAACTGCTGGTACACCATCGCCACGCGCCGTTCGCGCACCGGTACCTGCGTGACATCCTTGGCGTTGAAGAAAATGGCGCCGCGAGTCGGCTTCAGCAGGCCCGCCATCAGGCGCATCAGGGTGGTCTTTCCCGCAAGCGTGGTGCCGAGCAGGATGTTGAAGCCGCGCGGCGCGAGTTCGAGGCTGGTCTCGTGGATGTGCGTGTCGGCATCGATACGCAGCGACACGTTGCGCAGGGCAAGGCTCATGGTTTGGGATGCTCTGCGCTGGGTACCCGGTGCACTCGGGAAAAAACGAGCGCCGTTCTTACAACAAAGCCGGCGCGACCTTGCGGGCGCGCCGGACACCTGCTTGCAGCGGCGAAATTCCGCCTAGGGACGGCTCGAGACGATCACTTCGATGTCCAGCGTTTCACCAGTTCATCGTAGTCGACCGTCACGCCCTTCGGTTTCTCGTTGGCGAGTTTCGCCTTCGGGCCATCGGGCTTGCCGAGCCATTCCTTCGCGTCCTTCGGTTTGTTCAGGCGCGGGCCGCAACCGCCATAGGTCTTGGCCTTTTCGTCTGCCGATTGCATGCGCGCCATCACCTCGTCCATCTCGGCCGCAAGGCGGTCCATGGCCTGCTGCGGCGTGAACGCACCGGAGTTCACATCACCGATGTTCTGCCACCACAGCTGGGCAAGTTTCGGATAGTCCGGCACGTTGATGCCGGTGGGTGTCCAGCGCACGCGATCCGGCGAGCGATAGAACTCGACCAGGCCGCCGAGCTTTGGCGCGCGTTCCGTGAACGATGCGTGCCGCACCGTGCTGTCGCGGATGAACGTCAGACCGACATGGCTCTTGCGCACGTCGACCGTTTTCGAAACCACGAACTGGCCGTACAGCCAGGCTGCCTTGCGGCGGTCGAGCGGCGTGGACTTGAAGATCGTCCATGAACCCGCGTCCTGGTAGCCGAGTTTCATTCCTTCTTCCCAGTACGGACCCTTGGGAGACGGCGCCATCCGCCACAGCAGGTTGCCTTTGTCGTCAACGGTGTTGTTACCTTCGCTCTTCGGCTTGACCATCTCGGCTGTGAACGCGGTGTACCAGAACACCTGTTGCGCCACGTTGCCCTGCGCGAGCGCCGGCAGCGATTGGTAGAAGTCGTAGTCGGCCGCTCCCGGCGGTGCGAACTTGCGCAGCCATTCGTCCCACTTGCGGATCGCATAAACCGAGGCCGGACCATTGGTTTCTCCGCCGCGCGTCACCGAAGCGCCCGACGGATTGCAGGAGCCCTGCTCCATGCGGATGCCCCATTCGTCGATCGGCCGTCCGTTCGGCAGACCCTTCGAACTTGCCCCCGCCATCGACAGCCACGCATCCGTCATGCGCCAACCGAGGTCCGGTGCACGCTTGCCGTAGTCCATGTGGCCGTAGATGCGTTTGCCGTCGATCTGCTTGACGTGCACGCTGAAGAACTCGGCGATGTCTTCATACGCCGACCAGTTGACCGGCACGCCAAGTTCATACCCGTAGCGATCCTTGAACTGCTTGCGCAGATCGGGACGCTTGAACCAGTCGTAGCGGAACCAGTACAGGTTGGCGAATTGCTGGTCGGGCAACTGCCACACCTTGCCATCGGGACCGGTCGTAAACGAGATGCCGATGAAGTCTTTGACGTCCAGCGTCGGCAGCGTGACGTCCTTGCCTTCACCCGCCATCCAGTCGGTGAGGTTGACGGCCGACTGCAGGCGCGAGTGCGTGCCGATCAGATCCGAGTCGTTGATGTAACCGTCGTACAGGTTGCGGTTGGTCTGCATCTGGGTCTGCACCGCCTGCACGACCTCGCCCTCACCCAGCACCTGGTGATTGACCTTGATCCCGGTGATTTCCTCGAACGCCTTGGCGAGCGTCTTCGATTCGTATTCGTGCGTCGGGATCGTCTCCGACAGCACGTTGATCTCCAACCCCTTGAAGGGTTTGGCCGCGTTGATGAACCACTCCATCTCCTTCATCTGCTGCTCTTTGGTGAGCGATGAAGGCTGAAACTCCTTTTCCACCCAGCGCTTGGCAGCATCCATGTCCGCACGGCTTGCCGAGGCAAACAGCAGGGACACGGCGGCGGCGACGAGCGTCAATGCCAGCCGTTGTCTCCTCATGATTTCTCCTTTTGTTTCGGCCCAAAACGCGCCGTCGGCATCCTATAAGCGAAACAAAACGAATGTCAACTACGCAAGGAAGCGAACAAAAACGAACCTGACAGCGGGGCGGCGCTCAATTGCCGCCGCGACCGCGATTCAGAGCGCAGTGTCGAGAGCAGGTCGCTTGCGCGCAACGAACGCAGCGGCGACCGCGTCGCGCTGTTCGCGCGTGTAGTGCAGGCCCAGTTTGCTTCGCCGCCACAGCACGTCATCGCCGGCAACCGCCCACTCTTCGCGGCGCAGGTAGTCCAGTTCTGCCTCGAAGAAACCCGGCGCGATTTCTCGCCCGAGGTCGGCGAGCGAACGCGCCGAGCCGAGCAGGCGATCGGCGCGACTGCCGTAGGCGCGCGCCAGGCGGTAGACGACCGCCGGTGCGAGCCACGCATGTCGCTTGTGCAGCTCCGCAACAAAACGCGCGAAATCTCGGTCGGGACGGCCGGGTTTGCCGATCCAGCCGGAAAGATCGCCGCCCGGCAAAAATGCGCCGCGACTCCACGCCGCGCGGCGTTCACCCAGCATCGCCACGATCGCGTCGCCCGCTTCTTCCGCGAGCTT
>DASQAE010000679.1:0-1750 GCA_035635915.1 Burkholderiaceae bacterium
TCCGGCCGGTTGCGTCCGATTCATCGAAGCGTGTCAGGCGCACGGCGTTGGCGTGCTGCTCGACTGGGTGCCGGCGCATTTCCCGTCCGACGCGCACGGCCTTGCGCGCTTCGATGGCACGGCTTTGTACGAGTACGGCGACCCGCGCGAAGGCCTGCATAAGGACTGGAACACGCTCATCTACAACTACGGTCGCAACGAGGTGCGCAATCTGCTCGTCGCCAATGCGCTGTACTGGCTCGAGCGTTTTGGCGTCGATGGCCTGCGCGTCGATGCAGTCGCTTCGATGCTTTACCGTGATTACAGTCGTGCGGCGGGCGAATGGATACCGAACGCGCAGGGCGGGCGCGAGAACCTCGAAGCGATCGCTTTCCTTCAGCGCATGAACGAAATCGTCGGCCGCGAAGTCCCCGGCACGATCACGGTCGCCGAGGAATCAACCGCATGGCCCGGCGTCTCGCGCCCCACCAGTAGCGGCGGCCTTGGCTTTCACTACAAGTGGAACATGGGCTGGATGCACGACACGTTGACCTACTTCGCCAAGGAGCCGGTGCATCGGCGCTGGCACCACAACACGCTCACGTTCAGCCTGATCTACGCCTTCAGCGAGAACTTCGTGTTGCCGCTGTCGCACGACGAGGTGGTGCATGGCAAGGGATCATTGCTCGGCAAGATGCCCGGCGACCGCTGGCAACAATTCGCCAACCTGCGGCTGCTTTATTCCTACATGTGGCTGCATCCGGGCAAGAAGCTGCTGTTCATGGGTTGCGAATTCGCCCAGGTACGCGAGTGGAGCCACGATGGTGCGCTCGACTGGCACTTGCTCGACGATCCCGCTCACCGCGGCGTGCACGCACTGGTGCGTGAATTGAACCGGTTGTACCGGTCGCGGCCGGCTCTGCACGCGCTTGATTGCGAGGCCGGTGGTTTCGAGTGGATCGAAGCCAACGACTCCGACCACTCGGTGCTCGCGTTCATGCGCCGTGATGGCGCGGGTGCCGCGTTGCTGATCGTATGCAACTTCACGCCGATGCCCCGCCACGGATACCGTGTCGGCATGTCCGAACCCGGTCAATGGCGCGAGGTGCTCAACAGCGACTCGCGCTTTTACGGCGGCACTGACCTCGGCAACGGCGCTGCGCCGATCGCCACCCAACCGGTCGGCGCGCACGGCCGCAGCCACTCGCTTGCGCTCACCCTGCCTCCGCTGGGTGCGCTGTTGCTCGAGCCGCTCTGAGTGCGGATGGTCGCTACGCCGTTGCCCGCTGGCCGGCCGTATCCGCTGGGGTCGAGCGTGCGCGACGGCGGTGTCAACTTCGCGCTGTTCTCCGCGCATGCCGAGCGAATCGAATTGTGCGTGTTCGATCACAGCGGCTCGCAGGAGCAGGCGCGCCATCTCCTGACCGAAAATCGCGATGGCATCTGGCACGGTTTCCTGCCCGGCGCCGGCGCGGGTCTCGTATATGGCTGGCGCGCGTACGGGCCGTATGCCCCTGAACGCGGCCATCGGTTCAATCCCAACAAGTTGCTGCTTGACCCGTACGCGCGCGAAATCGTGGGTCGATTCGAGTGGCGCGACGAGAACTACGGATATCCGCGTGGCCACCCGGACGGTCACCTGGCGCTCGATCTGCGCGACAACGGGCGCTGGGCGCTGAAGGCGAGAGTCGCGGCGCCCACGCCGGTACGCGAGCTGCACCCACCGCACACGCCGCTAAGCGAGAGCGTGATCTATGAGTTGCACGTCAAG
>DASQAE010000680.1:0-2560 GCA_035635915.1 Burkholderiaceae bacterium
ACTCGTTACGGCGGACCGCGACCTGTTCGGGCCGGATCTTGAAGTCGCCCGAATCTGCCGCCAGCGGGTCGATTGCCAACACGTCAAGGAACAACGTGACGCCGCAATGGCCCGCGAACGCCATCTCGCAGAGAGTGGCGAACAGGCCACCATCGGACCGGTCGTGATACGCGAGCAGTCTGCCTGCGTTGGCGAGCGAGC
Source organism: Burkholderiaceae bacterium (assembly GCA_035635915.1). Lineage (GTDB taxonomy): Bacteria > Pseudomonadota > Gammaproteobacteria > Burkholderiales > Burkholderiaceae_F > JAKANT01. The sequence goes on from DASQAE010000680.1 coordinate 202, forward strand.
GCACAGTACGGATCGCCGTTGCCAACCGCCCGGCATCGTCGACATCGGGCGCGTCATTGCCGATCTGCCGCGTGACCTGGGCAAGGATCGAGCCGCCAAGGCGTTGCCTGCCGGCCGCAAGGTCGAGGAAAAGCAGGTCGGTCTCGCCGCAGTCGGTGCGCAGATGCGGCGTCAGAGAACGCCGAACATCCGCAACGGCCACCGCCGCGCTGACCACCAGCGAGATCGGCGCAATCACCTGGCGCGCCTGCGCACCGTCCAGCCAGGCGCTGCGCATCGACAACGAATCCTTTCCAACCGGAATGCTGATCCCAAGTTGCCGGCAGAAGTCGCGCGCCGCGCGCACGGCGTCGTAGAGCGCAGCGTCCTCGCCCGGTTGGCCGCACGCTGCCATCCAGTTCGCCGAGAGCTTCACCTTTGCCAGATCGACGTCCGCGGCGGCCAGGTTTGTCAAAGCCTCGCCGATGGCGATACGCGCGGCCGCGGCAGCGTCTATCACCGCGACGGGACTGCGCTCGCCCATCGCCATGGCTTCGCCTGCGTAGCCTTCGAAGTCGAGCAGCGTTACGGCGCAATCGGCGACCGGAACCTGCCACGGGCCCACCATCGGATCGCGGCAGTTCAAACCACCGACACTGCGATCGCCGATCGTGATCAGGAACGACTTGCTCGCCACCGTCGGGTGGCGCAGTACGTCGAGTGCCACCCGAGCGAGGTCGATCGCGGTGGTATCGATTGGTGGCAGGACCCGCGATACGTGGGCGACATCGCGAAACATGCGCGGCGGCTTGCCAAGGAGCACCTCCATCGGCATGTCGACCGCACTGGGTTCGTTGTCCCGACCCACCACCAGCGCGCCTTGCGCGTCCACCGATCCCACTACCGCGTACGGGCACCGCTCGCGCTTGCAGATCCAATCGAACGCAGCGCGCCGACTTGCATCGAGCGCGATCACATACCGCTCCTGCGACTCGTTGCACCAGACCTCGAGCGGACTCATGCCGCTTTCTTCGATTGGAATGCGGCCGAGATCGATACGCGCTCCCAGCCCGGCACCATGCGCGAGCTCCGGCAGTGCGTTCGAGAGACCACCGGCTCCCACGTCGTGAATCGACAGGATCGGGTTGTCCGCGCCAAGCAGTCCACAGCGGTCGATCACCTCCTGCGCGCGGCGCTGGATTTCGGCGTTGCCGCGCTGGACGGAGTCGAAATCGAGTTGCTCGGTGTTGGCTCCCGCCCCCATGCTGGATGCAGCACCGCCGCCGAGACCAATACGCATTCCCGGGCCGCCGAGCTGCACCAGCAACGCGTCCGGTGGCAGCGGCAGCTTGTGCGCCTGGTCGTGCGCGATATTGCCGACACCGCCGGCAATCATGATGGGCTTGTGATACCCGTACCGAATGCCGCCGACGTTCTGCTCGTACGCGCGAAAGTAGCCGAGCAGATTGGGCCGCCCGAACTCGTTGTTGAAAGAAGCCGCACCGATCGGCCCGTCGATCATGATCGCGAGGCTTGGCGCAATACGCTCAGGAAATCCCGGATCGGCTTCGGTTGCAGGTCCGGTTACGACATCGGTGTCGTTCTCCCAGGCACGGCGTGCACCGGGCAACCGCAGGTTCGACACCGAGAAGCCGCACAGTCCGGCCTTCGGGCGCGCGCCGCGTCCGGTCGCGCCTTCATCGCGGATTTCGCCGCCCGCGCCGGTCGCGGCGCCCGGAAACGGCGCGATGGCGGTCGGATGGTTGTGCGTTTCAACCTTGAACACCACGTGCGTCAATTCTTCACGCACGCCGTAGTCGACTCCGATGGCGGCAGCGCCGAACGGTGCGAAACGGCGTGCGTTGCGCCCTTCGAGCACGGCCGCGTTGTCGCTGTACGCCACTACGGTCCCTTGCGGCGCGGCCGCATGGGTGGCGCGGATCATCGCAAACAACGATTCGTTTTGCGCGACGCCATCGATGGACCAGGTGGCGTTGAAGATCTTGTGCCGGCAATGCTCGGAATTGGCTTGCGCGAACATCATCAGTTCGACGTCGGTCGGATCGCGTTCGAGCTTGCGATATGCCTCGAGCAGGTAATCGATCTCGTCCTCGGACAGTGCCAGGCCGAGCGCGGTATTTGCGCTCACCAACGCAGAACGTCCGTTCGCGCCGACAGTGATCCGCTGCAGCGGTTTCCCTGGCACGTCACGGAACAACGCCTGCGCCGGCGTCGCGGGGTCGACGACACTTTCCGTCATCCGGTCGTGCAGCAGCGCGGCCACGGCCGCCTGTTGGGCAGCGGCACGCTGAGTGTCGCCGCTGCCGAGAAGTGGCGCCTTGGTCTGCAGAAAATAGCGGATGCCGCGTTCGATGCGACG
>DASQAE010000681.1:0-4139 GCA_035635915.1 Burkholderiaceae bacterium
TCGGCCGGCGATGCCATTGAATACATGTTGGCCGGCGCCACGGCGGTGCAGGTGGGAACCGCGAGTTTTCTAAGCGCCGGCACTATGCTGAAAGTGGTCGATGGCTTGCGGGACTATTGCGAGACGCATCATGTCGGCCGCATCAGGAATCTAACCAAGGCGATGGTCGGCCCGCAAGAAGTGCGGCTCGAAGATGCGCTGACGGTGTAGCCGCGTGCCGGACGTAAACGCTGCCGTCTTTCGATCGACGCCACGGCGTGCCTTGGTGGTGGGAGCCGGCGGCACGATTGCCATGGTCGGCCGCTCGGCCTACGACTGGGTCGAATACGGTGAGAGCGGCCAAGTACGGCCCGTCACCGACGTGGTGCAAGAGCTGCAGCCGCTGCTCGAGGGCGTCGAACTCGAAATGATTTCCTTCCGCGCCGTGGCCAGCACCGGCATTGCGTGGCGCGATTGGGTGGAATTGGGGCGCCTCGTTCGCGATCTGGCGGCGACTCGTCCGGACGCGCATGGCATCGTCATCACCCACGGCACGGCGTCGCTCGAAGACACGGCGTGGTTTTTGGAACTGGTTGTCCAGTGCCGCATCCCGGTCGTCTTGGTCGGTGCGCAGCGTCCCCCCAATACCGTTGGAAGCGACGCGGCGCCGAATCTGCGCGCGGCGCTCGCGGTGGCAGTCGCGCCGGTGGCGCGCGATCTCGGTGTGCTCGTGGTGATGGACAATTGCATTTACGGCGCACGCGACGTGCGCAAGACGTCGAACTTCGCACTGGACGCGTTCGAAGCGGGAGAATTCGGGCCGCTGGGGCGCGTTGATGCTGACGGCACGGTGGTGCTGCGGCGCCGCCCGGTAGTGGCCAAGTCCCATTCCCCGGCGCTGGCCGGCGCCTTGGCGTGCGATGCACCACCGCGCGTCGATTTGGTGTTGTCGTACGCGGGTGCCGACGGCACCGCAATCGACGCGTTCGTGCGGTCCGGCGCAAGCGCCATCATCAGTGTAGGGATGCCGCCGGGGCGCTGCACGCCGGAGGAGAGGGCGGCTTTGCGCGAGGCGGTGGCGGTGGGCGTACTGGTGGTGCAATCGAGCCGCGCGCCGCGCGGGGCGGTAGTGGCACAGCGCTACAATCGCGCCGACGGCATCGTGTCGGGCGGCGACCTGGCGCCCAACAAGTTGAGGATTCTTTTGATGGTGGCGTTAAGCGCGGGTCTTCCGCGCGCCGCGATCGGCGAGATGCTGCATGACTTTTAATGGTGTCTCGCCACCGTTGACTTCTCGCGATCTGTATTCAGAATACGAAGTTCCTTCCATCTGAGTGAGATCATGAAACAAGTAGAACGAGTCCCCGATCTTCGCAGTCAGATTTATGAGCGTCTACGCATCGCGATTCGCGGCGGCGAGTATGCGCCTGGCGCGCGGCTGCTGGAGAACGATGTCGCCAAGGATCTCGGCGTCTCGCGTACCCCGGCGCGCGAGGCCCTTGCGCTGCTGACCCAGGACGGCCTACTGGTGCACGAGGGCCGGCGCTTCAAAGTCCCGGTTTTCGGTGAACAGCAAATCACCGAGGTCTTCGAAATTCGCCAGCGGCTCGAACCGTACGCGGTGCGGTTGGCTTGTGAACGCGCGACAGCCACTGAACTCAAGGCGCTGCGGACGCTGGCCGACGTTGCGCTCAGCAAACCTGCTTCCGTGCAAGAGTACTTGGCGGTCAATCTCAAACTGCGTCAGGCATTGTTTCCGCTGGGCAAGAATAAGCGCTTGGAAGAAGCGATCCATCTGTATGACGAGCTGGTGCACTACGTGCGCGTCAAGACATTGAGCGTGGAAGCGAACCGACAGTTGTCGGTGAAGGGGTGGAAGAAATTGATCGCCGCCGTGGTGGCGCGCAAAGCCGCGGTGGCCGAAGAGGCCATGTCCCATCTGCTGGAGCTCGCGCAGCGCCTGATGCTCGAGGCGCTCGCGCAGCAGGGCAACGGAGGCGCCGCGCCGCCATCCGCCGAGACGGACTGACCGATGAAGCCGTCGGCCTTCGAGTACTTGCGACCGAACTCCTTGATCGAGGCGGCCGCCATGCTCGAAGAGGCTGGCGACGGTGCGCAGATTCTCGCAGGCGGGCAGAGTCTCGTACCGACTTTGAGTCTGCGGTTGTCATCTCCGACATTGCTGATCGACATCAATCGGGTCGCGGACTCCGCACCGCTCGAGCACTGCGATGGAGTCGTGCGCTGCGGTGCCCGCATCCGGCACGTGGAACTCGAGCGCTCGACGATGGTCCGGCAACACGCGCCCTTGCTGGCGTTGGCCATGCCGCATGTGGCCCATCCCGCGATCCGCAATCGCGGCACTCCCTGCGGCAGCATTGCGCTCGCAGACCCTGCGGCCGAGATTCCGGCGTGCGCGCTCGCGCTGAACGCGGACATCGTTTTGCAGAACTCCGGCGGCCGACGCACGGTGCCGGCCGAGAAGTATTTCATCGGCCTCTATGAGACGGCGCGGCTGTCGACCGAAGTCGTCGTCGAGCTGCGTTTTCCCGCGGCGCGAAGTTCCGATCGATTTGGGTTCGCCGAACTCTCCCGGCGGCGCGGTGATTTCGCCATCGTCGGGATCGCCGCGGCCGCGCAACTCGAGGACAACTGCATCCGCAGCCTGCGCCTGGTGATCTTTGGCTGCGAACCGATACCGCGGGTGTCGGCCGCCGCCCACGCCATGGTGCAAGGCCGCGCGATTGGCGAGCTGCCGATCGAGGAGATAGCCGATGCGGTCGCCGCGGAACTCGATCCGATGGAAAACGCGCAAGGCGACGCCGCCGCGAAGCGCCGGCAGGCGTACGCCATGGCAAAGCGCGTCATGGCCCAACTGAATGAGCGCGAGGTATGAGCCAAGCATCGAAATCGAGTGTCGACGTCGCCTTCGTGGTGAACGGAAGCGCCATCAGCGAACAGGTCGCGCCGCGAATCACCTTGGTCGATTTTCTGCGCCAACGCTTAGGGTTGACCGGATCTCACGTCGGCTGCGAGCACGGCGTCTGCGGTGCATGCCACGTGCGCGTCGATGGACAGGTGCTGCGCGGCTGCCTCCTGCTCGCGGTGCAGGCGGACGGCGCCGAGGTGCAGACCATCGAAGGCTTGTCGTCGTCGGGGGAAATTGCGGACCTGCAGGAAGCGTTCGTACGGCGCAATGCCATGCAATGCGGCTTCTGCACGCCGGGGATGCTGATGATCGCGGCGGATATTCTGGCCCGGCGCGAGGTGCCGTCGCGCGAGGCCATCCGAGATGCGCTGTCCGGCACCTATTGCCGCTGCACCGGTTATCAGTCCATCGTGGACGCGATCGAAGAAGTCGCGCTCACCCGCCACGGAATTGCGGCATGACGGAATCGCAAGGAATCATGGGAAAAGGAGTGGCACGCGCCGACGCGCGCCGCTTGGTTGCCGGTGCGGGATGCTACGTCGATGACATCGGCGCGCCGGGCGCGCTGCACATCGCCTTCGTGCGCAGCACGCACGCGCATGCCGCCATCCTGTCCATCGACACAGCCGCGGCTGCCTGCATGCCGGGTGTGGTGCGTGTCGTCTGCGCAGGGGATCTGGAAGGGATCTGCAAGCCGATGCAGGTTGCCATGCCCGGGCTCAATATGCCGAAGGCCAGTCTGCAGTATCCCCTCGCAATCGACGAAGTGTGCTGGCAGGGCGCCCCCGTGGCCGCCATCGCAGCGCGTTCGCGTGCGCAAGCGGAGGATGCGGCCGAACACGTGCTGGTCGAGTACGAAGAATTGCCCGCCGTGGTCGATGCGCAGCAGGCGCTGACGCCGGACTCGCCCCGGGCCGTGCTAGGCCGCGAGGGCAATATGGCGCTCGATTGCACGTTCGGCAACGCCAACGTGGCGGCGGGTTTCGCGGCCGCAGCGACCGTGGTCGAACAGCGCATCGTCTTCGATCGCCAGACCGGCGTATCGCTCGAATCACGCGGCATCATCGCTACTTTCTCGCCGCTGTCGGGCGAGCTTACCGTGCACATGTCGCATCAGTCGCCGTTCCAGATGCGCGAAGTGTTTTCCGAGTTGTTGAATCTGCCGAATCACCGGGTGCGTGTGGTCTGCCCGGACGTCGGCGGCGCGTTCGGCCTGAAGCTGCATGCCTAT
>DASQAE010000682.1:0-6854 GCA_035635915.1 Burkholderiaceae bacterium
GGATGTTGCGCGGCGCGAGTTCGCGCGCCAGGCTTTGCGCCAGTCCACGCAGTGCGAACTTGCCCATCGCAAACGGTGCCGACCCGGCATAACCCTTCACGCTGGCCGAGGCGCCGGTAAAAAGCAGGCTGCCGCTTCCGCGCACGAGCATGCGGCGCACTGCCTGCTGCGCAACCAGGAACGCACCGAACGCGGTGACCTCGAGACTCGCTTTGACATCCGCCGGTGCCAGATCCAACAGTGCGCCGCGCACGCGTGCGCTGGGGTTGTAAAGCACCACGTCGAGCGGGGGCAGCTCCGTGTCCAGACGCGCGAATAACGACGCGACCGAGGCCGCGTCGGCGGCATCGCAAGCAACCCGCAGCGCGGCCGGCACATCCACCGCACGGCTGGCGCCGCTGCGCGACGCGAGTGCTACCACGTAGCCGCCGCGCGCGAGCAAGCGCGCGAATGCGCCGCTGATTCCCGCACCCGCGCCGACGATCAATGCACCTTTCTGCATGACTGCCTCCTCGATTGTCCAATCGCGTTGGAGTTAGCTGCCGCGCCGGATGTTCCATAGATCCTGTTGCAGGCGCGCGTGGGCAGCAAAAAGTGCGACGTAGGCGCGCTCGCTCACGGCGCCCTTGGCGCGAATGAGTTCGACCAGGGCGGCACGTTCCTGCGCACGCCAGCGTTCCACCGGCAACAGCGCCACGATCGGGGCCCATTGTGACCACGCGCGTTTTTCATTCGCTGAAAAACCGCGCAACGAACCTTGGCCGGTCCGTGCAAGCGCGGCTCGCTCGAGCGTGAGAATGGTGCGCTCGCGGTCGGCGCCGCCAAGCTGCGCCAGCAGCTGCGCGCAGCGCCATCCGATCTGCGTGAGCGGCGGCAAGAACGCGACGGCACGCGGATCGAGCGTGAAAAACAGATGGTGCTGCGCGAGCCTGGCGAGCGTCGCGCGGCTTGATCGGTGGCCCGCGTGACGCCGCATGCGAGCAAGTTCTGCTCCTGCCAGCTGCAACGTGGCGCGATCGCGCGGACGAAAGCCGAGTTTGAAGTAGAACCACCAGGCCCCTGAAGCGATTCCCTCTTCGTTGTCGGCGCCAAGCTGATACGGTTCGATCGAAAACGACGTCGCGCCGAGCACGTGATGCAGCACCGCCAGCAGGCGGCCAAATGTGTGCGCAGATTCGCCGCCGCGGAAGGTTTCGAACGTGTTGAACGACAGCGCAACGCTGCTGCCCACGCAGTCGGCCTGGATGTAACCGAGCGGAACGCCGTTTTGCAGCGTCAGTCCGCCGAACAGCGCCGCGATCGGCGGGCGCCGCTCCGGCAGCAAGCCGTTGAAGGCAAATGACAGCCCACCGCCGTCATCGATCATGAAAACGTCGCGCTCATCGCCATAAGCGAACGCATCCAGATCGCGCTTGCGCGTCACCATCGCGCCGCGCGCAAGATCGACGATCTTGCGTCCCTCGCGCGCGCTTAGCACCTCGAAGCCACGCGGCGGCTGCGCACAACTCGCGCGCAGATCGGGTCGCGCCCGGCGCAGATCGGCGGTCTGGAAAACCAGCGGCGCGCGCCCATACTCAGCACGCGTGCGCGACGGCGTGTTGGCAGCAGGCAACAACTCGCAGCTCGGATTGATCGCGTCGTAGAACGCCTCGCGTGTGTTCGCATCGCCGGGTAGCGCGAGAACGCGCCGCACCAGGAAGGTCGCATCGGTTTCAGCGCGTGCGCGCACCCGATCGATCGCCGCGTAACCGGCCGGCTTCGCCTCGCGCAGTGCCTCCGCTTCGACAGCGGTCACCAACAGCGGCAAGGCCTGCGCCAGGTTTTCACCTGCCTTGGTGTCGTCACGATCGAAGCGCAACTGTTGCGGCCAGCGCGCGGCAAGCCAGGCCGCAGTTGGAAAGAAGAACGGAAACCAGCTCGTCGTTCCCGCGATGCCCGTGTGGGCAAGCGCTGCACGTTCACGGCGCAGATCGGCGCGCGTTGCAAAAGTCGCGAGCAGTCGGCGCGCTGCAGCGAGGACGCGGCGATCGTCGGGATACGCGCGCACGAAACACACCGCCTCGTGCAGGCGCTCGACCTCGCGCGCCGTGCGCAGCCGCGCGCGTTCGAGTTGCTTCAGCGCTGCCAGCTTGCGCGCCGCGAGTGGCGCGCCGAATCGATCCTTGATGCGTTCGAGGCGGGTCAGGCTTGGGTGCGCCATGTTGTTGTTCCGGTGCGCGAACAGGCGCAGCGGATCGTACTGGCCACGCGCATCTACGTCATGGGCAACCGCTTGCGAGGTCGTAAAGTACGCGCGCAGCCATTGCACTTTCGGCGGGAGTCGCTCATGCAAGACAAGGTCGCACTGGTCACCGGCGCCGGGAGCGGAATCGGCCGTGCCGTCGCATTGGCCTTCCTGAAGAACGACTACCGTGTAGTCCTCGCGGGCCGGCGCGCCGATGCGCTTGCCGCCACCGTCAAACTCGCGGATGACAAGGCGCAAAACGCGCTCGCGGTGCCAACCGACGTCGGCGACCCGGCATCCGTGCATGCACTCTTCGCCCGCGCCCGAGAGGTGTTCGGCCGGCTCGATGTGCTCTTCAACAATGCGGGCGGCGGCGCCCCGCCGGTGCCGTTCGAAGACCTGACCTATTCGCAATGGCAAGGCGTCGTCGATGCCAATCTCACCGGCACGTTCCTGTGCATGCAGCAGGCATTCAAGCTGATGAAAGCGCAAAACCCGCGCGGTGGCCGCATCATCAACAATGGTTCGATCTCGGCGCACGCGCCGCGTCCGTTCTCGGCCGCGTACACGGCGACCAAACACGGCGTCACCGGGCTCACCAAGGCGGGTTCGCTCGATGGACGCGCCTATGACATCTCGGTCGGCCAGATCGACATCGGCAATGCGGCAACGGACATGACCGAGCGCATGACGCAGGGCGTGCTGCAGCCCAATGGCCAGCTTGCGGTCGAACCACGGATGAATGTCCAGCACGTCGCCGATGCCGTCCTGCACATGGCCAGCTTGCCGCTGGAGACCAACGTGCTGTTCATGACGGTGATGGCGAGCAAGATGCCGTTCGTTGGTCGCGGCTGAGCACGTTTGCTGGAGCCGCCGCGCGCACGATGTCTTCGCTGTCGCCGGCGTCATTCGTGGAACGTGACGACCGGGTGGTGCTGGCGGACGGCGCAACGCTCGTTTTTTCGATCGCCCCCGCCGCGACGCCCGCCGCGCAAGCACCCGTTCTGCTGCTGTACGGTCTGGCCAGCAACCGCACCCGCTGGGCCGAGTTCGCCGAGACAACGACGCTTACGCGCCAGCACGACGTATTGCGGGTCGATTTGCTCGGCCACGGCGAGTCCACCTGGTCCGGAAAACTGGCGCTGGAACGCTGGTGCGATGACCTGGCGGCTTTGCTCGTCGCGCGCCACGCGGCGCGCGCGATCCTGATCGGACACAGCCTGGGAGCGCAAGTCGCAATCGCTTTTGCCGCGCGTCATCCGGACAGGTGTGCAGCGATTGCGCTGCTCGATCCGGTATTTCGCGCGGCGCTACGCGGCAAGTGGCGCACGATCGCGGCGCTGGGTCCACTTTTCGCATTGCTGGCATTGCTGGTTCGCGGCGCCAACGCCGTCGGGTTGCACCGCCGTGTTGTTGTTCCGTACGACCTCAAGGCGCTGGATGTACTGGCGCGCAAGGCGCTCGGCTCGAAACAGGCTGAGGCGGCCTTCATCCGCCAGTACAGCTCAACCTGGGCCGATCTGCGTCACTTTCGCACCGCGAACTATCTGCAGGACCTGGTCGAGATGTTTCGTCCGCTTCCGGCGCTGGCGTCGCTGGCACTGCCGGTGCTGGTGCTGCTCTCGACCGGCGGCACTTTCGCGCATCCGGATGAAACCGGACGCGTGCTCGCGGCGCTGCCGCGCCGGCAGAGCGTGCGCATCGAGTGCCATCACTGGCCACTGACGGAGAAGCCTGGCGAGGTACGCGCGGCCATCGAACGCTGGTGCGCCTCGCTCGAATGAATCAGGCTGGCTCGTCGTCTCTGCGGCGGCTTGAGTCGCGTCAATCCACGCGCACCAATACCTTGCCGACGTTGGCCATGGTTTCGGTCGCTTCGTGCGCAGCAACGATCTCGTCGAGTGTAAAAACGCGATGGATCTGGTGCTTCAACACGCCGCGCTCCAGGGCATCGGTGATGAACGCGGCCGCTTTGGCATGCGCCTGCGCCGGCATCGCATAAACCAGGACGAAGCGCACCGTGACGTCCTTGAAGAGAAGCTGCCAGAACGGCAACTTGGGCTCGGGTACGGCATCCGATGCGTAGGTCGCGATCACACCGGAAGGGCGCAGCACTGCAAGATTGGTCGCAAGGTTTGCGCCGAACGCGACGTCGACGACACGATCGATCGCGGCCTGGGTGCCGCAGATTTCGCCTACGCGCGCGCTTACGTCTTCGCTGCGATAGTTGATCAACGCATCGGCACCGGCTTCGCGCGCACGTTCGGCCTGCTCGGCCCGGCTGACGGTGGCGATGACCCGCGCCGCGCCACCGAGTTTTGCGAACTGCACCGCGTAGTAACCGACCGCGCCGGCACCGCCGTGCACCAGCACCGTTTTGCCTTCGAGCGTTCCGTCGGCGAAGACACATCGGTGCGCGGTCATCGCTGGAATCCCCATGCAGGCACCGATCGTGAAATCGACCTTGCCAGGCAACGTTACCGCCTTGTGCGCGGGTACGCAGGTGTATTGCGCGGCGGTGCCGAACGGGCGATTGAGGTTCGCCTCGTACACCCACACCCGCTGGCCGATTCGCGCGGCGTCGACACCGGCTCCCACTGCATCGATGACGCCTGCACCGTCCTGATGTGGAATCACGACGGGAAACGGCATTTCCTTCACCCGCGCACCGCCACGCGCCTTGGTATCGGACGGATTGACGGCCGAAACATGCACGCGCACCCGCACTTCGCCCGCAGCGGGTTGCGGCAGCGGCCGTTCGCCCACGCGCAGCACCTCGCGCGCCGGCCCCTTGGCTTCGTAGTACGCAGCTTTCATCGCGCCCGCCCTTTCAACGATTCGGGCGGCGAGCCTAGCAGCCCGGCGTCATCCGCTCGCGCCAACCGTCACGACATTTGCGGCGGCCACGCGTGCGTCTCGGCCTGACAGGTCTTGCACCAGGCGTACAGCGCGTCGTACATGACCATGCCATGAGCGAGCATCTCGTGATCATCGGGAAAGTTCTGCGACAGGCCAAGTGACAGGGCGTAAAGCCCGGGCGACTGCGGTGTCAGTTCGAGGCACGACGTATCCGCGCCGCGAACGATGGCGGCCAGCTGTCTGAGTGCCGGATCATCGAGGTGGTACTTCGCCAGAAACGCGTCGAAGCTGCAGAGTTCGGCGACATGCGTCATCTCGACGCCCGGAATGTCGTATGGGACCGCGCCCGTTTCCTGCGCCGTCGCAAGCACGTTGGCGGTGGCGACGTAGAGAAACTCCGGTTCCTTGTCGATGAAGCGAGCGATCAACCATGGGCATGCGATACGGTCGATCTTGGGCCGTGCACGGGTTACCCATTTCATAGTGCTCCTCCCTTGGGTTCAAGCGGACGGCCCGCGGCCGGCCAGCCATCGATGCCGCCGCGAAGAAAACGTGCGTTCAAACCTGACGCGCGTAAGCGCAGCGCCGTGGCGCGCCCCACTTCGTGCCCGTAGACGCAGTAGACGATTACCGAGCGCGTCGCAGGCAAGTCCGCCACCCAATGGTCGACAGCGGCGGGGTCGGATCGAAAGGAAGGTCAAGGACACGGCTTTGCATAGAGTGCTCTCACGCGATAAGCGGGCGCAGCAATTGCGCTACCAGCCCGGCACACCCGGCGCCGAGCACCACAGGAATGACGCCCACCTTGAAGCGGAACAAAGCGACCGCCGCGGCAAGACCGATGACGGCCGACACCCATTCGAACCGTCCACCCAGCCCTTCGGGCCAGAGGACGTGGAAGGCGAAGAACACGGCCAGGTTCACGATCACACCGACGACGGCTGCGGTGATGCCGGTGAGCGGCGCGGTGAATTTCAAGTTGCCATGGGTCGACTCGATGAACGGCGCGCCGAGAAAAATGAACAGGAACGAAGGCAGGAACGTGAAGAACGTAACCACAATCGCGGCGACGACGCCTGCGAGGATAAGCGCATCCGGTCCGAAAATGGCGCGCGTCCATCCGCCCACAAAACCAACGAAGGCGACCACCATGATCAGCGGCCCGGGTGTGGTCTCGCCAAGCGCCAGACCGTCGATGATCTGTAGCGGCGTGAGCCACTGATAGTGTTCAACCGCGCCCTGGTACACGTAGGGAAGCACGGCGTACGCGCCGCCGAATGTCAGCAGCGCGGCCTTGGTGAAGAACCAGCCCATCTGCGTCAGGACGGCGTCCACGCCGAAGGTGGCCACCAACGCACCCATCGCGGCGAGCCACAAAACCAGACAGACGATCAGAACGAGCGCAAAACGGCGCCAGGTGAAAAGGGCGTGCGACGGCGTAGGCGTGTCGTCGTCGATGAACGCCGCGGCGGCGGTCCGCGCCGCCTTGGCGTGACTGGCGCCGGTCGAGAACTTGTCCGGCGCATAGTGGCCGCCGATGTACCCGGCTAAGCCTGCCACAAGAACGATGACCGGAAACGGCACATGCAGCGCGAAGATCGCCAGGAACGCAGCCACGGCAATCGCCCATAACCATCCGCTTTTGAGTGTTCGCGAACCGACGCGGTAAGCGGCATGCACGACCAGTGCCGTGACGGCCGGCTTGATGCCGAAAAAAATGCCGGCGATGACCGGGACGTTGCCGAATGCCATGTAGATCCACGACAACACG
>DASQAE010000683.1:0-6463 GCA_035635915.1 Burkholderiaceae bacterium
GCATGACGTGATAACCACGCTCACGCGCTTTACCGCGACCAGCATTGGCGCGGCGCTCAAGGCGCATTTCGCGCAGGCAGACGATGTTGTCGTCTGCGGCGGCGGCGCACGCAACGCGACGCTGATGAAGATGCTCGAGGAAGAAGTGGCGCCGCGCCGCGTGCGACCGAGCGATGAGCTGGGCATCGCGTCGGAACACGTGGAGGCGATCGCCTTCGCCTGGCTGGCACGGGCGTTTTGTGAACGCCGTCCAGGCAACCTGCCGTCGGTCACTGGCGCCGAGGGCGAGCGGATCCTGGGAGCACTTTATCCGGCGCGCTAGTCCTCGCGCCGCGGGTAACAGGAAAAAGGGCGCCGGCGGCGCCCTTTTTCGTGCCCAACCGCGTCAGGCCGAGAACGAAGAACCGCAGCCGCAGGTGGTGGTGGCGTTCGGATTCTTGATCACGAACTGCGCACCTTCGAGATCCTCTTTGTAGTCGATTTCGGCGCCGACCAGATACTGATAGCTCATCGAGTCGATCAGCAGCATGACGCCGTTCTTGATCATCGTCGTGTCGTCCTCGTTGACGGCCTCGTCGAACGTAAAACCGTACTGAAATCCCGAACAGCCGCCGCCCTGCACGAACACTCGAAGCTTGAGCTCCGGGTTGCCTTCTTCATCGATCAGCTGCTTGACCTTGGTCGCTGCGGAATCGGAAAAAACAAGCGGCGCGGGCATTTCCACTGCTGCATTCATCGTGCGCTCCCGAAGGAAACCTACATGAACCGATTATAGGCGCGCCGCAGCGTAACGAACGTGCGGATCAACCCGCCTGTGCCTCGGTCTTCATTGGTTCCGGACGTGGGCCCGGGGCCGCCAACTTCAAGCCCGCCTTGCCGGTGCTTTCGCCCGGCGCGTAGACCAGCGTACCGTCGACGATGGCGCCGTTGTGCATTTCCAGGGCGCGATAGTGGACATCCCCGGCGATCCGCGCTTTCGGTTGCAACTCGACCAGTTCGCTCGCGTAAACCGGCCCGTTGATGCGTCCGGCAACGACCAGGTGTGCCGCGCGGACCTCACCTTCCACCGTGCCGAGTTCGCTGATCACCAGCATGCCCGCCTTTTCACCGTCGACGCAGCGCACCGCGCCGCGGACGCTGCCGTCGATGCGCAGGCCGCCCGAAAAAGTGATGTCGCCGACGATGGTGCTGCCGCTTCCGATCAGGCTTGCGATCTCTTTCTGGGACGTGGCTTGTTTGCTGAACATCTTGAACTCCCCGCTTGCTACGTCAGAGGAAACATCTGCTGCGTCTGCGCCTGGCCACCTGCCACGATGCGCACCAGCACCGAACGTGCGACCGCGCCTTGCGGCAAAGTGAACGTGCCCTCGATCCGCTGGTAATGGCGGAACGAGAGCTCGATCGCGTCGCGCGGAGTGGCCGGGTCCGGAACCTGCATCGTGAACGGTCGGCCGTCCCGGGTAAAGCTGACCTGCAGTTCAACTTCACCGTTGAAATCGCGATCCGGCTTGCCGCTTTGCTGCACCAGCAAGCGATAGCGCATCTGGTTGGGCTCACCCTCGGCCTGCACGCGGAAGCTGCGGATCAGTACCCCCCTGGCGTTGGACGCGGCCGGCAGCAGGCTTTCGAAGAACGAAAGATCCTCGCGCAGCTTTGCCGAGTCGGACTCGAGCGCGTTCACCTGTTTGGCCAACTGCTCCTGCGCCGCATGTTCCACCTTCATCTGGCTCTCGTAGGCCGTGGCCACGGCCTGGAAACGATCGCGCTCTGCCTTCATTTCACGCAGTTGCGATTGCAGCGTCTGGTTTTCCAGCATCAGCTCGCGCCGCCCGGGGCCTGCGAACATCTTGCCGTACTCGTAGATCGCGACGCCGACCGCGACCGCGATCGCGACCGCTACGAAAAAGAGCAGCGCCCGCAACGGGAAGGGAAGCTGCGTCCGCACGGTCATGCGCGGGGCGCTTACCCCCATCTTGCGCCGGAACAGCTTCCACTTCATCGGCAACTAGGGAACGACTGGAACGTGCGTCAAGCCCTCGGTTTCCGGCCGTCCGAACATGAGATTCATGCACTGGACCGCCTGGCCCGACGCACCCTTGACCAGGTTGTCGAGCACCACGAACACCACCAGTTGGTCACCGTCGCCGGGCCGATGCACGGCGATACGCACCAGATTCGACGCGCGCACCGAACGGGTGTCGGGCTCGGAACCGGGCGGCATCACGTCGACGAAGGGTTCGCTGGCAAAACGTTCTTCGAACAGCTTCTGGAAATCGGTACCGCGTGCCTCGGGCTGAATCCGCAGATGCAAGGTAGTCAGCATGCCACGCACCATCGGCACCAGATGCGGAATGAAGGTGAGGCCGATCTCGTTGTGGCCCGCGATGAGCTTCAGCTGTTCAAGCGTCTCAGGAATGTGCCGATGGCCACGGACGGCGTAAGGCTTGAAGTTGTCCGAGGCTTCGGAGAAAAGGTACGGCAATTCTTCCTTGCGTCCCGCCCCGGAGACGCCGGACTTCGCGTCTGCGACCAGCGCCCGTGTATCGACCAGGCGCCGCCGGCCCTCTATGAGGGGAAGCAGTCCGAGCTGAACCGTGGTCGGATAACACCCAGGATTGCCGACGATGCGCGCGCGCTTCAGCGCCGAACGGTGGATCTCGGGAATTCCATAAACTGCCTCGCGCAGCAGTTCCGGGCAGACGTGGGCCTGCTTGTACCAACGTTCGTATTCGGCGACGTCCTGCAGGCGGAAGTCGGCAGCCAGGTCGATGATGCGCACTCCGGCCGAGGTCAGCGCGCGGGCCTGGTTCATAGCCACACCGTGCGGAGTAGCAAAAAACACCAGATCGCAGGATGCAAGCGGCGCTCGATCGGGCTCGACGAAGGTGAGATCGATGGGGCCGCGCAGCGAGGGGAAAATCGCATCCACTCGCGTTCCCGCCTCACGGCGCGAGGTGATCGTCACCAGTTCGGCCGCAGGATGCTGGGCAAGCAGGCGCAGTAACTCGACGCCGGTATAACCCGTGCCCCCGACGATGCCGACCTTGATCCGACCGCTCATCGTCCTCCCTTCCCGAGCGAATTGCGGGTCGTGAATCCACTCCGCGCGACCCCGCGCAGCAAAAATCTGACTGGAAACAAAAGGCCGCCCCACGGAGCGGCCCCGATCCAAGTATAGGCCGCGATCGTTAGGACTTGCTTACGCCGGCCCGCGCGAACAAAGTAATCCCGACGCAGCCAGCACCGGGCGGACGGAGCCGCGACCCCCGCCTAGCGCTTCGAGAACTGTTTGCGACGTCGCGCCTTGCGCAAACCGACCTTCTTGCGTTCGACCTCGCGCGCGTCCCGGGTCACCAGACCCGCGCGGGAGAGCGCCGGCTTCAGTGTCGCGTCGTAGTCGATCAGGGCACGTGTTATGCCGTGACGGACGGCGCCGGCCTGACCGGATTCACCCCCGCCATCGACGTTGACCTGGATGTCGAACGTGGCGGCGCTGTTGGTCAGTTCCAACGGCTGGCGCGCAATCATGCGGCCCGTCTCGCGGTGAAAGTATTCGTCGATCGGGCGGCCGTTGATCGTGATCTTGCCGGTGCCGCGCTTCATGAACACGCGCGCGACGGAACTCTTGCGCCGGCCCGTGCCGTAGTTGTATGCGCCGATCATGCGGCCCTCTTCATGGGTTGTGCGGTCGAAAGGTCAAGCGTCTTGGGCATCTGCGCCGAGTGCGGATGCGAGCCTTGCGCGTAGATCTTGAGCTTTTTGATCATCGCGTAGCCCAACGGCCCCTTCGGAAGCATGCCCTTGACAGCGAGTTGCAGTACGCGCCCTGGAGCGCGCTGCTGCATCTTGTCGAACGAGGTTTCGTAGACACCGCCCGGATGCCCCGAGTGGCGGTAGTACACCTTGTCGGTGCCCTTGTTGCCGGTCACGCGGATCTTGCCAGCGTTGATAACAACGATGTAGTCGCCGGTGTCGACGTGCGGCGTGTACTCGGGCTTGTGCTTGCCGCGCAGGCGCCGCGCAATTTCAGCCGCCAGGCGGCCCAGCGTCTGTTCGTTGGCATCAACGACGTACCAGTCGCGCTGCACTTCGTGCGGCTTGGCAGAGAAGGTCTTCATGATTGTGTGATTCCGGAGTTCAAACGCGCGCCAAAGGCTCGACGCGAGGAAAGCCTTGTATTGTATCTACGGCCCATGCTGCGGCGCAAGCTGACCCGGTTTGCGCCGGCAGGTGAGCTGATAGGAGGCGATCCCGATGGAGTGCACGGTCCGCTGGGGCGGCGTCGGAGGCATGAGTTTCTTCGCCGAGACCGGCAGCGGTCATCTGGTAGCGCTCGACGGTGCGCCGGACGGTGGCGGGCGCAACCTCGCGCCACGCCCGATGGAGCTTGTGCTCGTCGGAACCGGCGCCTGCTCGGCCTACGACGTGGTGTTGATTCTCAAGCGCGGCCGGCACGACGTGCGTGGCTGCGAAGTGAAGTTGATCGCCGAACGCGCGCCGGCCGATCCCAAAGTGTTCACGCGCATCGAGTACCGCTTCGTCGTTCGTGGCCGCAACCTTGCGCGCGACGTGGTCGAGCGCGCGGTGCAGCTATCGCACGAGAAGTATTGCTCTGCCACGGCGATGATGGCCAAGACCGCGGAACTGAGCTATTCGATCGAAGTACTGGAAGAGCCGGCCTGAAACCGCTCAGATGTGGTGCGCAGTGCGCGTCATGACGCGCGCCGCCAAACGCATCGCAGCGCGTGCGGGCCATGGAAGTTCGACCCCGCCGAGGTGATCGGCGTTGTCGGCGTGTTTGGCCTCGTCCTGCTTCATCGCTTCGACAACGCGGCGTGACGCGCGGTCGGCACTGGGCAAACGCTCGAGATGTCCCTGCAGGTGCGCTTCGACCTGGCGTTCGGTCTCGGCCATGAAACCCAGGCTCACTCGATCACCGAGGCGCGCCGCGATCAGCCCGATCGCGAATGAACCCGCATGCCACAGCGGATTGAGCAGGCTCGTGCGTCCGCCCAGCTCGTTGATGCGCTGTTGCGTCCAGGCGAGATGGTCGAGTTCCTCATTGGCCGCGGCGAGAAATGTCGCGCGCAGTTGTGGATCGCGTGTGCCGATCGCCTGCGCTTCATAGAGCGCTTGCGCACAGACTTCGCCAACGTGATTGACGCGCATCAACGCTGCTGACTCGGCGCGCTCCGCTTCGCTCAGCGCGGCGTCGGCAGCGTGATCGTTTGTCTCTTCGGGGTAGTCGCGCGCCACTCGCGGCGTGCCATGCATGACGGCAAGCGCACGATTTGCACTGCTTAGTAGTCGATCGACGATCGAGAGGTCTCGCATAAAGAGATCCCACACCAATGGGATGCAATCAAACGCCTGTTGCGCCCAAGCGACAAGGATTGCTGCTCAGAGATAGAAAAGCATGCCAGATCTTTGCCCCGGTCATGCGATTTTGTTCAAATAGCCGCGACTTCCTGAGGTTCGCTTTGGGGGTTCTGGCGGGACGCGCAGGTAGCGCCAGGAATCGAATAACTCTCGTGGAGATACGCAATGAAAAAATCGCTTCTCGCGTTGGCGGTAGCGGGTGCGTTCTCGAGTGCGGCGTTTGCGCAGTCGAGCGTTACCCTGTTCGGAATCGCGGATACCGGCTTCAACTACAGCAAAGGCGACGGAAACGGCAACATCAAGCAATTGACCAACAGCGGCCTCAATTCGTCGCGCTTTGGCGTTCGCGGGTCGGAAGACCTAGGCGGCGGTCTGAAAGCCAACTTCTGGTTCGAAGGCGGCGTCAACACAGATAACGGCACCGGCTCGGCGACGAACACCAACAATCAGGCCTCCGGTAACCCGCCTGCGGGCGCCGCAGGTGGTCAGGGTTTCACGTTCAATCGCCGTATGTTCGTCGGCCTGTCGGGTGGCTTCGGTGAGGCCCGCCTTGGCCGCAACTACACCCCGATTTTCTTGCAGATCAGCGCCAATGACCCGTTCGGTACGAATGGCTCGGGTGACACGAAGATCTATGCCACAACAGGTCTGGCGACGACCGCGGCGGTGCAGACTACGGTGCGGGCGTCGAACGCTATCGAGTACCTGACCCCACCGGGTATCGGCGGTGTGTATGTACACGGCATGTACGCCCTTGGCGAGAACCCGTCGAACGTCACGACTGCGACCGTCGGTCCGAACGACGGCCGCGTGTTGTCACTTCGGGTTGGTTTCGCCGGCGGACCGGTTGATGTTTCGGGTGCCTACGCCAAGACCACCTATCTGCAATCGGCAACTCAGGGCAACTACATCGTCTACGGTGCCGGCATGACGCTGACCTTCGGTGCGTTCAAACCGATGCTTCAGTACGTGCATCACAAGATCGACAACGACAACAGCGTGACCGCCGATCCTGAGCGCACTGACTGGCTGGCAGGTATCGTGATGACGTTCGGTGCGCTTGACGTGCGCGCCTCTTACAACC
>DASQAE010000684.1:0-7478 GCA_035635915.1 Burkholderiaceae bacterium
GCGGGCGTAGCGAGAGCGGCGAAGACATCGTCGGCATGGTCGCGGTGGGCAAACCCATCGCGGCATTCAGTCCCTTCATCGCGAACGCGCGGGCGCGCCTGCTGCTGTTCGGAGGCGTTGCCGCCGGCAGTTTCGCACTGCTGCTGGTGTGGTCGGTCGTCTGGCTGGTGCGGCCATTCGGCATGATCGGCGACCTGTGGCGCGCTTTTCGCGCCGAAGCGGCGAGTGGCGGTTCGATCCGGTTCAGTCGGCGTTTGCTCGGCGCGGTGCGAAGCGCGTTCGCCGACGCGCGCGACACGCTGGCCGGACGCAGTTACGTCGAGCAATACGTGCAGACGCTGGCACATGAGCTGAAGAGCCCGCTTGCGGCGATTCGTGGCGCCTCCGAACTGCTGCGCGAGCCGATGCCGGAGGAAGCGCGCGCCCGGTTCGCGCACAACATCGAGGATCAGGTTGCGCGGGCGCAGGACCTGATCGACCGCCTGCTGGAGTTGTCCTCGCTCGAGCGGCGCGGCGCACTGGAACGCGTGGAGCGAATCACGGTCGGCTCTCTGATTGAAACCGTGCGCGACGAAGTCCTGCCGTCGGCGACCGCGCGTTCGGTGGCCATCGTGACAGCGATGGATCCTGATCTTTCCCTGGTCGGTGACGCCTTTCTGCTGCAGCGTGCACTTTCAAACCTGGTGCGCAATGCGATCGACTTTGCCCCGCCCGACTCGCAAGTCGAGATCCGCGCCCACGCCACGCGCGGACACGTCGACATCAGCGTGCGTGACCACGGTCCCGGCCTGCCGGACTACGCAAAAGCGCGCGTATTCGAGAAGTTTTTTTCCCTCGCACGCCCCGCGACCGGCAAACGGAGCACGGGGCTTGGGCTTGCATTCGTGCGCGAAGTGGCGCAACTGCACGCCGGCAGCGCCAAGCTCACCAACCATCCCGACGGCGGCGCGGTCGCGACGCTCACACTGCCGCTGCCGCGGCGGTGAAGCACTCGACGCTTCACCAAGACTTCACATTCCGCGCACGTACACTTCGTCGGCGTTTCGCACGCGCTCGCCACAGTTCGGCTCGCGGGTTCGATATCTCGGACCCATCACGCGAGGAGAGCCGAAATGTCATTGGTCCGAGTGCTGGCCGAAGGGGCGGGCGAAGCCATCAAGCTGGTTCCGCTGGTGTTCACGCTGGGTCTCGCACCCGCGCAGGCGCAATTGCCGCGCGCAGTGCCAGTGGAGAAAGCCGACTCCGGAGCCGCGCCCGTGTTGCAGGCGGTCGCCGATTCGGCCGCGCCGACCCTGGTTGCGCAGCACTTTGCGCTGGCACTTTCCGAGCAGGGCTCGCAGCTGCGCGCGACTTCGGTGTTTCGCAACGACACCAAAACTCCGATCGCGGCGCGCTACACGCTCCCGCTTGCCGGCGCCGTCACGCTCCATGGCATCGATGACGCCGACGACCTGAGCACCGACGACCCGGGCTGCGGTGGCGGCGACGACGCCGATGTGGCGCAATTCACCGAGGCGGAAGCGGCGCAATTCATCGAAGCCGGCGAGCCCAGTCCGCAGAACGTCCAAAGCGGCGTGCTCTGGCTCGAGCCCGGCGATGAAGTCACGCTCGTATCGGTGCGCCCGGCCGATGTATTCCGGCGCGACTCGCGCCGGCGCGTGGTGATTGCGCTCCCGCCGCCACCTGCGGGTCAGCCCGTGCCCGAGTTTTCCGCAGAAGTCGAGGTTGGCGCGAACCAGCCGATCGTCGCGCTGGGTTCGGCGACACACGGTGGCGACGTAGACGGGCTTGGCGGCTCGACCGCGCGCCTGTTCATCCCCAACGGGCGCGTGTACGAAGCGCGTTTTCTTTCGGTCGACCTCGAGCTGGGTACGGTGACGCAGGAAGTCGCCCGGCACTGGGGCAACGAAGACCGGCTGCCGATCGCTGTACGTTGAGCGGGAAGAACCATGCCTCCCGGCACATCGCTGTTGCGCTGGTGCGCCGCCGTTTGCGCGGCGCTCCTGTTCCCGCTCGCCCCCGCCCGATCCGCGTCGCCCGCATTTGACGACCGGACGCTTTCGCCGTACTTCGCGGTCAGTGGCGCGACGCCGGGCGTCGATGCGCTGCCGCTGAAGTCGACGCGCGTCGATGCGACTGTCACCGGCGTGATCGCCGACGTGACGGTGCGCCAGCGTTATCGCAACGAAGGCACGACTCCGCTCGAGGCACGTTATGTATTTCCGGCTTCAACGCGCGCGGCCGTGTCGGGCCTGCGCTTGCGTATCGGTGATCGTGTCGTCGATGCCGAGATCCGCGAGAAACAACGCGCCCGGATCGAGTTCGCGCAGGCGAAGCGGGAGGGCAAGAGTGCAGCGCTGCTCGAGCAGCATCGCACCAACGTCTTCCAGATGGCGATCGCCAACGTGATGCCGGGAGACGAAATCGTGGTCGACCTGCACTACAGCGAACCCATCGTGCCGACCGACGGCATCTACAAGTTTGTCTACCCCACGGTCGTCGGACCAAGGTACACCTCTGCGAGTGAAAGCGGCGCCGGAGGAGAAACCGGTGCGGCGCGCCCGGAAGGATCGGCGACTATCGCTCACCCCATTCTGCGCAAAGGCGAAGCCGCTTCGCACACGTTCGAGCTTTTTCTTCGCCTCGCGGCCCCGCTGCCGATCCAGTCGGTGCAGTCGCCTTCGCATCCGATTGCGGTCGACGGCGTAGGCGCAGACCAGGCAACCGTGAAACTCACGCCCGATCGCGCTTTTGCCGACCGCGACGTGGTAGTCGAATACCGCCTTGCGGCAAACACGATCGACGCGGGCGTGTTGCTGCAGCAAGGCCGCGACGAGAACTTCTTCATGGCGCTGGTCGAGCCACCGGCGCGTGTTGCCGGTTCGGACATCGTGCCGCGCGACTACGTTTTTATCGTCGACATTTCCGGCTCGATGCATGGGTTCCCGCTCGCAACGGCGAAAAAACTCCTGCGCAACCTGATCGGCGGCTTGCGTCCGACCGACACTTTCAACGTGATTCCGTTCGCGGGCGGCATCTCGATGCTGGCGCCGCAATCGCTGCCCGCCAACAGCGAAAACATCGCGCGCGCACTGCGCTTCATCGACGGCCAAACCGGTGCCGGTGGCACGGAGCTGTTGCCCGCGCTGCGGTATGCACTGGCCCTGCCCGGCGATATCACCGAAGCGCGCGCGCGCACCTTCGTCGTGGTCACCGACGGTTACGTCACGGTGGAAAAAGAGGCTTACGAACTGGTGCGTGCGAATCTCGACCACGCCAACCTGTTCGCGTTCGGCATCGGCTCATCGGTAAACCGCATGTTGATCGAGGGGCTGGCGCGGGCCGGCAAGGGCGAACCATTCTTCGTGCTAGGTCCGGACCGGGCGGACCACGAAGCGCAGCGCCTGCGCACGATGATCGAGGCCCCGGTATTGACGCGGGTGCGCGTGTCGTTCGCCGGCTTCGACGCCTACGACATCGATCCGCCGCAGGTGCCCGATCTTTTCGCGCAACGCCCGCTGGTCGTAATTGGCAAGTATCGCGGCGCGCCGACCGGCTCCATCGTGATCGAGGGCACTGCGGCAGGCGGCACGTGGCGCCAGGCGCTCGACGTCGCGAAAGCCCAGGTCGCGCCAAACGCGGGCAGCACCGCACTGCGTACGTTGTGGGCGCGCGGACGCATCGCCATGCTGACTGACAACCAGCGCCTGCAGCCCGATGACCCAACGAAGGCTGAGATCCTGCGCCTCGGCCTTGGCTACGGTTTGTTGACCGACTACACATCGTTCATCGCGGTCGACAAGGTAGTGCGCAATCCCGGCGGACAAGGCGTCGATGTCGATCATCCGCAGCCGTTGCCGGCCGGCGTCGAAGAAACCGCGCTTGCGCCCGTGCCGAGCACACCCGAGCCGCAGTTCTATGCGCTGGCCGCACTTGCCGGGCTCGCGATGTGGTGGGCAAGGCGCCGGCGCCGACTCGCGGAGGCCGTCAATGGCTGATGTCGCGCTCGCGCTCAACGCGCGCATTGGCAAGACATTGCCGCGTGCGCTTGCGCCGCCACCCGATGCGGGGACGGCTGTCTGCACCGATGCGCGCGCGGCGCTGCGCCACCGTTTCAGTCGCATTCCCGTGGCGATGGCACTGCTTGTTGCGCTTGCGCTGGCGCTGTGGCCGCACTGGTCGTGGATGGCGCACCGACTGACCGATGGTTCCGACGAGCCGTGGGGCATCCTGGCGTTGATCACGGTGCTGGGCCTGATCGGGCGCGAATGGCGGCGGCTGACAGTTCCGCCAACTGCGGCGCTCGTTGCCAGTGCTGCCTTCGCGCTTGCGGCGGCAGTCGCGCGGCTGTGGCTGCCGCCGCTAGCGGCCGCGGCCATCGCAATGGGCGCGCTTGCGACTTTCATTGCCGCCGCGCGACGCGATCGATCTGCGACGCCGATCGCTGCGCTCCTGCTGCTGGCGCTGCCGGTCATCGCGTCGCTGCAGTTCTACTTCGGATATCCGCTGCGTCTCGTCACCGCCGCTCTTGCGGCGCCAGTGCTGCAAGCCGCCGGCTTCGCGGTCGAAGCGACCGGGGCGGCGCTCGCCTACGACGGTCGGCTTGTGCTTGTGGATCCTCCCTGCGCAGGCATCGGCATGCTCTGGGTCGGCGCATACACCGCCGCCTTGCTTTCGTACTTGGGCACGGCGTCGGCACGGCGCACGTTCGTGAACGGCGCAGTCGCAGCCGCATGCGTCTTTTTCGCCAACGTTGCACGCAACGTCGCGCTTTTTTTCCCCGAAGCGCTCGATCTCGGCTGGCCTGGGTGGACGCACGCGTTGATCGGGCTTATCGCCTTCGGGGTTGCGTTGCTTCCGATCGTGTTGTTCGCGCAGACGACGGCGCGCCACAACCGCAACGCCTGGCCGTACTGGCCGCAGCGTTATCACCGGCGGGTGGTCGCTTGAAGGTCATTCACTTTTTCGTCGGCGCCTGCCTGCTCGCGGCGGTGTTGCCCGTGCTGATCGTCCGCGCTGATTCCCGCTCCGGTCAGCAACGACCCAGCGCGGCGGCGGAGTCGGGTTTGGTGGCGGCGCGCGCCGTCGCCGCGCAAGTCCTGACTGCGACCCACCTTCGCGACAGGCCGCTGACCCAACAACCGCTGACCGCACTCGAAGCGCGGTTCGCGGCGAACTTCCCCGGCGCCATCACCCGCTTTCGTGCCGGCGATGCAACTCTGATCGTGCGTCAGGTCGCGCAGGCGACACGCCAGCTGCATCCCGCGGCGGACTGCTTTCACGCGGCGGGCTACACGCTG
This sequence comes from Burkholderiaceae bacterium, assembly GCA_035635915.1. Lineage (GTDB taxonomy): Bacteria > Pseudomonadota > Gammaproteobacteria > Burkholderiales > Burkholderiaceae_F > JAKANT01. The sequence continues at coordinate 5,301 of DASQAE010000684.1, forward strand.
GGCACCGCGCGTACGCAGGAGGATGCGCGCCAAACGCGCTGGAATTGTTTTGCGGCCGGCCAGGGCGTCCGGCGCTGGCGTGTATGCGAGCGCATCGTCGACACGTCCGGCCGGCAGTGGACCGATGTTTCGAGCTGGTACTGGAGCGCGCTCTGGTCACAGCGCGCAGCGAGCGCAGGCCCATGGTGGGCCATCACGCTGGTAACTCCAATCGAATCCGAGGACAACACATGAAACGCCGGCGTCTTGCTTCCGCAATGCTCTATTGCACTCTTGGTCTGGGTCTCGGCGCTTTGATAGCTGCGGCCGCGATCGTCACCGCGGCTGCCACTGCAGGCGTCTTTGATACGCGCGCTGGAAGCTGGACCACGACCGTAGCGCCGTTTGCACGCTTTCCATCGATCGGCCTGACGGTGAATGTGCCCGGCGTCTTGCGCCTGGCGCTTTCGCCCGTCGGCCAGCGTTTGTTGGACGGCGCCTCGAAAACAACCACGATCGGTCAGCTGACCTTCCGCCGTCACGAACGCACGTTGATCGTGGTTTGCACGCCATGCCGGCTCGACGAAACGCGCCTCTCGACCCGACCCGTCGCGCTGCCGCTGGAACTGCGCGTCACACCGCGCGACGACGGCGAAATGAACGCGCGCTTGGACGGTGTGCTCAACTCGCAGGGCGTGCTTGCCGAGTTCGCCGCCACTCTGACGCCGCAACGCATCGAGGTGAGCTGGTCCGTTCCGACGACTGAGGTCGCCACGCTGGTGCGCGTTTTGGCGACAGCCATCCCCGAAGCGCAAGTGGCGCAGATCAAAGGCACGCTTTCCGCCACCGGCACGTTGACGTTGCCGAGCCTGCGCGCGAATTCCACTCTGGTGTTGGACCAGCTCGAAGTGAGCGGCCTCGGCACCGAAACGCTGGCGAGCGGCATGTTCGAGCAGCCCTGCACCGACCGCGACGGCGCGCCGCACCGGATCATCAACGGCCCGGGCTCGCGTTATTGGTCGCCGCTCGAGGCATTCGGCGATCGCCTGCCGGCCGCCGTGCTGGCCGCCGAAGACCAACGTTTCTTCGACCATCCGGGCTACGACACGCAAGAGATCGCTGCCGCGCTCACGCTTTTCGAGCCGGTGCATCCGTCCGTCGGCGCGGCGTCGCGTTCGCTGCGCGGCGCCAGCACCTTGACTCAGCAGCTCGCGCGCACGCTTTACACCGGCGGCGAGCGCAGCGCGGTGCGCAAGTTACGAGAACTCCTGTACGCAGTCGAAATGGAACGTACGCTGGGCAAAGAGCGCATCCTCGAGCTGTATCTGAATACTGTCGACTGGGGTCCCGGGCTTTGTGGCGCACGAACCGCGTCCCGCACGTACTTCGGCAAAGCGCCTGCGAAACTCTCAACCCTCGAATCGGCCTGGCTCGCGGCCAGCCTGCGCCAGCCGCAGCGTGCGTACGAGCGCGAGTTCCTCACCGGTCGCGCCGACCTGGTGCGCACGCATGGGGTGCTGGCGCAGATGCGCAGCGTGCCTTCGAGCGAACGTGCGCGCTCGGCACGCCAATCGCTAGCCTTTGCTTCGGCACCGCGGCGAACACCGATTGCGGCCTCGGCAGCGGCGACACGCTAGCGCCAGCCGCGTACGCCGTCTGCAAGCCCGCCGGCAAGTCAAGCGGCGGATGCGGCGCGGGCAAACACAAATCGCTCCGTACAATGCCTGCGATCGAGGCGGGCCGGCCTGGCCGCCATAAGGGCGGCCGACGGTCGTTCGAAAGTCGACAACCCGATGCGCTGTCGTCTGGGACTGTTTCGGTGGCCGCTCGCCGGCAGGCTTTGTGCCGCGCTGCTTGCGCTCGCCGCCGCTGCGGCGAGCGCCGGCGAATCCCATGTCGTCGACCTCGATCCACAGGCAGGGCGGGTCGTGCTCAACGACGCTCTCCTGCTTTACGTCGACGAAAGCGGCAAGCTCGATGTCAACGACGTTGCGCGGCCCGAGATGGCAGCACGCTTCACGCGGCCGGCGGGCGATCCGCGCAACCTGGGACACATCCACTCCGCGGTCTGGATCAAGTTCACGGTGCACGCGGCGCCGGGCGACACCGCGCCGCGCGTGATCGAGTTGGCTTACCCGTTCGCCGACAGCGTAAAGCTATACGCCCCGCTGCCAGGCGGCGGGTATCGCGTCAGCATCG
>DASQAE010000685.1:0-6293 GCA_035635915.1 Burkholderiaceae bacterium
TCACGCAGTTCGCCGCCGTGCTGATGCGCAAGGACCCGCCCTTTGACGTCGAATTCCTCAACGCGACGCTGCTCCTGTCGCGCGCTGCGGCTCAAGGCGCGCGCGTGTTCAACGACCCGCAGTCGTTGCGCGACCACAATGAAAAACTCGCGGTCGCCGAGTTCCCGCAATACACCGTGCCGACGCTGGTCACGCGCGATCTCAAGCTGTTGCGCGAATTCCATGCCGAGATGGGCGACGTGGTGGTCAAGCCGCTCGACGGCATGGGTGGGCGCGGTGTATTTCGGCTGCGCCGTGACGATCCCAATCTGAACGCAATCCTCGAGATCGTCTCCGAATACGGCAAGCGCTCGCTGATGGCGCAGCGTTTCATTCCTGAGATCACTGCTGGCGACAAACGCGTGCTGTTGATCGCCGGCAAACCAGTGCCGTTTTCGCTCGCGCGTGTTCCCAAGCCCGGCGAATCGCGCGGCAATCTGGCCGCGGGTGGCATCGGCCGCGCGCAACCGCTATCCGCTGCCGATCGCCGCATCGCGGAGGGGATCGGACCCGTGCTGGCGGCGCGCGGCCTTCTGCTGATCGGGCTGGACGTGATTGGCGACTACCTGACCGAGGTCAATGTCACCAGCCCTACCTGCTTCGTGGAGATCACGCAGCAAAGCGGGTTCGACGTCGCATCCATGTTCGTGGACGCGCTGCTGGATGCGGTGGGACGCAAGTGAACTCGCACACCTTGCGCCGCACAACTCGCGTGGCTCGTCGATCATGATCGGGGTCCTGATCGTCGCGCACACGCCGCTGGCAAGCGCGCTGGCGGCGAGTGCCTCGCACGTCTATTCGTGCGCTCCGGAACGCGCCGAATCGCAGGTCCGCATTCTCGACGTGACGCCCGATGCCGACGTGACCGCGACCGTCGAGCACGCGCGCCAGCTCGTTACTGAGATCAACACGGGCACCGGGGTGCTTGTCCTTACGGATGTCTTCGGCGCGACGCCGGGCAATGTCGCAGCGCGATTGGCCGAGTCAGGTCGCGTGGCCGTCGTGGCCGGCGTGAACCTCCCGATGCTTCTGCGCGCCCTGTGCTATCGCGACGGCAAACTCGCCGATACGGTCGAAAAGGCGCTCGCCGGCGGCATCCAGGGCGTGCTGCAGATCGCTGCCACTCCGGCCCCGCAGAACCAGTCGGCAAACCAGCGTGGGCCGCAGGGCGATGATCTCGCGCGACTTCACGATCAGCAATAAGCTTGGCCTGCACGCGCGCCCATCGGCGCAGTTGACGCAGGCCGCAGCGAAGTTCCAGAGTGAGGTCTGGATCGCCAAGGACGGCCGGCGCGTGAACGCAAAGTCGATCATGGGCGTGATGATGCTGGCTGCAGGGCAAGGGTCGATCGTGACCGTCGACGCGGAAGGCCTGGACGAGGCCGCGGCGCTCGAGGCGATCGGCGCCCTCATCGAAGGAAAGTTCGGCGAGGAATGAATCGCGAACTGGTCGGCATCGGCGTGGGTTCGGGCGCGAACGCGGGCATCGCGATCGGGCGCGCGCACCTGCTTACGCCAAGCGAACTCGACATCCGCCAGTACACGATCGAGCGGCGCGATGTATTGCATGAAGTGGCGCGCCTGAACAATGCGTTCTCGCTGGTGCGCGCCGAGCTGGACGAACTGCGCGACGACGTCGCGCCCGGCGCACCGAACGAAGTCGGCGCCTTCCTCGATCTGCATCGCATGATCCTCGACGATCCGCTGCTGGCGGATGCGCCACGCGATCTCGTGCGCGGCCGCCTGATCAATGCCGAATGGGCATTGACGATCCAGCTCGAGGAAGTGTGCCGCCAGTTCGAATCGATCGAAGACCACTACTTTCGCGAGCGCTCCGAAGATGTGCGCCAGGTGGTCGAGCGCGTGCTGCGCCGCCTCGCGGGTGGCAAAGCCGCAAGCGCCGTGGTGCGCAAACCGCCCGATGGCGAGCGCCTGATCCTGATCGCGCGCGACCTTGCGCCGGCCGACATGCTGCATCTGAAGCATCGCGAGGACGTGCTGCTTGGCGGCTTCGTCACCGAACTCGGTGGACCTACGTCGCACACCGCAATCCTCGCGCGCAGCCTTGGATTACCGGCGGTGCTGGGCGTGGCGGCGGCGCGCGAGAAGGTGGTCGAAGGTGACCTGGTCGTGCTCGATGCCGAGTCGGGCCGCGTGGTCGTCAATCCGGACGCCAGCGAGCTCGCCGCGTTCCGCGAGCGGCTGCGTCTCGACGCCGAGCACCGCACCGAGTTGCGCCGGCTCAAGAGCAAGATGGCGCGCACGCGCGACGGCATCGCGATCGAGCTCTACGCCAATATCGAAGCGCCGGAGGACGCGCGCGAGGCGCTCGATGCAGGTGCCGACGGCATCGGGTTGTATCGCACCGAGTTCCTGTTCATGAATCGCGACGAACTGCCCGACGAGGATGAGCAGTACGAGGCATACGCCAAGGTGGCGCGCGCGATGAAGGGCAAGCCGGTGGTGATCCGCACCCTCGATATCGGCGCCGACAAGGTGTTGAATGAAACCGCGCGCGCTTCGCTCGGCATCGCCGGGGGCACGCCCACCGTGGAGTCGAATCCCGCGCTCGGGTTGCGCGCGATCCGCTACTGCCTGGCATATCCGGAACTCTTCTTGACGCAGCTGCGCGCGATCCTGCGCGCCTCCAGCGTCGGCACCGTGCGCATTCTGGTGCCGATGCTCGTGCACGTGCACGAGATCGACCAGGCGCTGGCGTTCGTCGCGCGGGCGAAGGAGCAGCTCAAGGAGAAGCGGCAGAAATTCGACGCCCGTGCGCCGGTCGGCGGCATGATCGAGGTGCCCGGTGCGGCGCTTTCGTTGCCGTCGTTCATCCAGCGTCTCAAGTTCCTCTCGCTCGGCACCAACGACCTGATCCAGTACACGCTTGCGATCGATCGCGCCGACTCCTCGGTGGCGCACTTGTACGACCACCTGCATCCGGCGGTGCTGAAACTGGTCGCCGAGACGATCCGCGTCGGCGAGCGTTCGCGCATTCCGGTCTCGGTGTGCGGCGAAATGGCGGGCGAGTGCGATCTCACCGCGTTGCTCATCGGCATGGGGCTGCGCCAGTTCTCGATGCATCCGTCGCAGATCCTGCCGGTCAAGGAACAGGTGCTCGATACGTCACGCCGCTCGGCGCTGCAACTGGCGGCGCGCGTGCTGCGCGCGGCCGATCCGACGAGCATCCGTGCCATGCTGGAACGCGCCGCCGCGGGTGCAATGAAGGTCAGCGGGTCGGATTGACACCCGCGCGTCGACTCACTACCGTTGCCGCTCGCGCTGATTTGCTGATCCGCTTGCGGGCGCGCCGCGTTATGTAGCTACCTAGCGCGGCAACCAATCCGCTAAAGAGATCCGTGCGTGGCCATCCGGCACGCACGCCTGAACCCGACTCGGCGCGCCGGTCGGGTTTTTGTTTTTCTGGGGTCGCCGCATGGTGCAACTGCCGGGTTCGGTGGGCGTGGTCAAACCGCAGACGCTGCATTTCGCGCAGCCGCTGCGGCTTACCAGCGGCGCCTCGATCGCCGACTACATGCTCATGTACGAGACCTACGGCGAACTCAATGCCGCGCGCAGCAACGCGGTGCTCATCTGTCACGCGCTGAACGCCTCGCATCATGTCGCCGGCTTGCACGCCGAAGACGCTACCGGCGCCGGCTGGTGGGACAACATGGTCGGGCCGGGAAAACCGGTCGATACCAATCGTTTCTTCGTCGTCGGCGTCAACAATCTCGGTTCGTGCTTCGGCTCGACGGGACCGATGTCGCCCGACCCGGCGACCGGCAAGCCGTATGGGGCGCGTTTTCCGGTGGTCACGGTCGAAGACTGGGTTGATGCGCAGGCGCGTCTTGCCGATGCGCTCGGCATCGTGCAATGGGCTGCGGTGATGGGCGGATCGCTCGGTGGGATGCAGGCCCTGAGCTGGACGCTGCGTTATCCGCATCGACTGCGCCATTGTGTCGCGATCGCTTCGACGCCGAAACTGTCGGCGCAGAACATCGCTTTCAACGACGTCGCGCGCACCGCGATTCGCAGCGATCCGGATTTCCACGGCGGCGACTATTACGCGCACGGTGTCGTACCGAAGCGCGGGTTGTCGGTCGCACGCATGATCGGCCACATCACGTACCTGTCGAGCGAGGACATGGCGGAAAAATTCGGCCGCCTGCTGCGCACCCAGGATTACGCGTTCGGCTACGACGTCGAGTTCGAGGTCGAGAGTTATCTGCGTTACCAGGGCGACAAGTTCTCGGAGTATTTCGACGCCAACACCTACCTGCTGATCACGCGTGCGCTCGACTACTTCGACCCGGCAAAAGACTTCGGCGGCGACCTGAAAGCGGCGCTGGCGGGTGCACGCGCACGCTTCCTGATCGTCTCCTTCACCACCGACTGGCGGTTCCCGCCGGTGCGCTCGCGTGAAATCGTCGAAGCGCTGGTGGCGCACGACCGGGATGTGACCTACGCGGAAATCGATGCGCCGCATGGACACGACGCATTCCTGCTCGACGATGTGCGTTATCACAAGCTAGTCGCGGCGTACTTCGATCTGATTCACGCCGAGCAAAACGAGACCCAGGTACCTGCACTCCCGGTCGCGCCGCACGTCGAACAAGGTGCGCCGACCGAATCTCCGCGCAGAAGGGAAGCAGCATGACCCTGCGCTCCGACTTGCGGCAGATCGCCGACTGGATCGCACCGCGCTCTGCCGTGCTGGATCTTGGGTGCGGTGATGGCGCGTTGCTCGCGCATCTGCGCGATGCGAAGGGCTGTCGCGGCTACGGGGTGGAGATTGCCGACGACAACGTGCTCGCGGCGACACGCCTGCGCGTCAACGTGATCCAGGCCGATCTCGAGTCCGGCCTGCGCATGTTCGCCGATGACCGTTTCGACACGGTGGTGCTCGCGCAGACGCTGCAGGCCGTTCACCGGACCGAGGACATCCTGCGCGAGATGGCGCGGGTTGCGCGCCAGGGCGTGGTGAGCTTTCCGAACTTCGGACACTGGCGCCACGTCGTGTCGCTCTTCGCGGGCCGCATGCCGGTCGCGCCTGAGATCCCATACCAGTGGTACGACACGCCGAACATCCACTTATGCACGCTCAAGGACTTCGAGATCCTCGCCGCCAAGTGCGGCTTGCGCGTGACCGATCGTGTCGTACTTGCGCGCGGCGATCCCGTGCACTGGTTGCCAAGCTTGCGCGCGACACTGGCGCTCTACCGATTTCAGACGAGGTAAACGATGAGCAGCAGCGCCGAACTGCGCGCCAAGCTGATCCGCAACCTGGACCAGATCGAGTTGCGAGACATGCAGCGCGCACCGCTTTACGAATCACGCAGCGGGCGCGTGATTGGTCCGAGCGTTGCAGGGGCGGTCGCGCGCAAGCTTGGCGCATCGATCGACATCGTGCCGCCGGGCAAGGTGACGTGCCCGTATCACTTTCACTACGCGCAGGAAGAAATGTTCGTCATCCTGCAAGGCGAGGGCACGCTGCGCGTCGCGGGTGAACGCGTTCCCGTACATGCGGGTGACGTGATCGCGATACCTGCGGGTCCTGAATATCCGCATCAACTTATCAATACATCTGACGCGCCAATGAAGTACTTATCAATAAGCACCCAGGAAGCGCCGGAGATTTGCGAGTACCCAGATTCGTCGAAGTACCTCGCATATGCAGAGCCCGCGGGACCATTGCTCGGCGAGGGCAAGATGCATCGCGCCGACACTGATCTCGACTACTGGGACGGCGAGCCCCGAGACACAACGCGCACGCTGGTGCGCGTGATTCATGCGAGCTGTGTATTCGCTGCGTCGTGGGACTCGCGCCCGCGCGAACACACGTGATGTTTTGTCGTCGATTGGCGCGGCGCGCGTGTCGGCTAGCAGACTCGGATGAAACCGCTTCACCGAATTTGAAACCTCGATATCAAGAAGTAACTTTCGCCGCGCTCTAAAGCACCGGTAAGTTTTTTTTCGTAGTACCGGTTCACCGAGGGAGAGGCGGCCATGGGAACGTTGAACGTTCGCACGCGCCGAAACAAACGCACGCAAGGCCAGGCGTGCCGCGCTTTCGGCCTCGGCAAACCCGGCCTTCCGGAACAGGAGGTTGGCAAGATTCCATTGCAGGCGCCCGTAAGGGCGCGCCTGCCGCGCGCGAGCTGTGTCGAACAAATGCACGACCGGCTGCAGCAACGTGATGCCTTCGTCGAGGCGCCCGCGAAGATCGAAAAAACGGCCGAGCGGCGAGGCCA
>DASQAE010000686.1:0-1802 GCA_035635915.1 Burkholderiaceae bacterium
TGCCCTGATCGAGCGCATCGGTGATGCGCTCGTGCTCGAGCTGATACGCCTCGATGCGCAGACCCTGGCCGGCGCTCCGCACCACGCGCATCAGGTCCGGCAGGAACACGCCCTCGCCGATATCGCTCATGTGCAGGCGGAAAACACGCGAAGACGTTGCCGGGTCGAAGGCATCCGACTCCTGCAACGCGCGTTGCATCGTGTCGAGTGCCTGCTGCACCGCGTGCGCGAGCGCGTCCGCCTTCGGCGTTGGCGCCACCCCGCCGGAGACGCGAACAAAAAGCGGATCCTTCAGATGCAGGCGCAGCCGGCTGAGCGCGTGGCTGACGGTCGGTTGCGACAGACCAAGCGCCTCGGCTGCGCGACTCACGCTGCCCATTGCATGCACCGCGGCAAAAGCACGCAGCAGGTTCAGGTCGAGGGCGGCGAGCTGCACGATATGCACGGCATCGATAAGACGCTGCGCCATTATCCGAGCAACGTCCTCGGCGCAACCGGCCAATCGCTATAACAATCCGCGATATCAGCTAGCGGTTGTCCGCACTAGGTCGGTGACCGCGAGGTTGATCAGAATGCGAGCGGCCGCGGGATCGACGGCGGCAGCGGGATCTGGAAGCACCGATCGGCATTCGCGATGCCAGCGCCGGAACGCCATTACGACCAAGGCCCTGAGGACCGCGGCCTGGAGAAGCTGACGCTCAGCCTGCTGCAGAAAGCTGACGCCGCACTGCGTCGTCCGGGCGGTGTCGATGCCGCCACTGCAACTTGCGCGCGAAATGGAGCAGGGCGAGGTGGATCTGGCGATCGGCTACTTCCCGGATCTGGTGCAGAACACGTTTTTCCAGCAGCGCCTGTTCACCCATCACTTCGCCTGCCTCACGCGGGCCGGCCACCCGCTCTACTCCGAACGGCTTTCGCTGGAGGTGTTCCTGGAGATGGAGCACGCCGTGGTCCGCGCCGAGCGTCGCAGCCATGAACTGTTCGAATCGTTTCTCGAGCGCCGCCGGATCCGGCGCAAGATCGTGCTGCATACGCCGCATTTCCTCAGCATCCCGATCATCGTGGCGCGCTCGGATCTGATGGCAACCGTGCCGCATGCGCTGGCGCTGTATTTCGCGCGCGTCTTTCGTCACAGCTTGCCTTCGCCGCGCCGCCATTTGCGTTCGCGGGATTTCATGTCAAGCAGCACTGGCACCGCAAGTTCCACAACGACTCGCGCAACAAGTGGTGCGCAAGCAGGTGACCGAGCTCTTTAACGACGAAACGGACGAGTGGCGCTGAAGTGCGACCGGGTCATATTCGAGAGTCAAATAAGCACTATTCGCCGCCACCGCTTGCTGCCGTAGGGAGCACATGTCAGCCTGCGACCGCTTCGGACTTTGTTTCATCAACAAGGAGGCGGTGCGCCGCGTCACCCCGCCTCGACAATAGAAGGAGACATGATGGCCAAGCCGATTTTTATTTCCGCAACGGCTGCGCTGGTCGGACTGACTGCGTTCTCAGCAGTGCCGGCAGGTGCCACCGACAAGGATCGTGGCGGACCGCCGCATCACAAGCCGCCGCAGCCAATGACCTGCGCCCAACTCGCGACCGATCCCGCCGCTGGGTTGCTGGGCGGCCGCTTTATCAAGTCGGTGAAGAGCGCCGTGGTACCTGCGAGTGGCGCGAATGCGTCGTTCTGCCAGGTCGATGTGCTCTACGGCACGTCACCCGAGCAGAACATCAACGTTCGCGTCGGGTTGCCGCTCAATTCGCTCGATGGCGGCACCGGCGGCGTGCAAGGCGCATGGAACGGCAGGACC
>DASQAE010000687.1:0-2678 GCA_035635915.1 Burkholderiaceae bacterium
CCTCGCGGCGCATGCCGTCCCGCCCGAGTTCGACGGCCGCCCGGACGAATACATCGCGGCGGTCTGCGCCTGGCTGCCGGCTCTTCACGCCGAAGGATTGTTCGATGCCGTGGATGCCTTCTGCGATCGCATCGCGTTCTCGCAAGCACAGACACGGCGCGTCTTCGAGGCGGCGCGTGCGCTGCACGTGCCGGTCAAACTGCACGCCGAGCAGCTGAGCGATCAGGGCGGCACGCAGCTTGCGGCCGAGTTCAGTGCGCTGTCGTGCGATCACCTGGAGCATTTGAGCTACGAAGGCGTGAAGGCCATGGTGCGCGCGCGCACCGTTGCCGTGCTGCTGCCGGGGGCGTACTACTTCCTGCGCGAAACAAAACTGCCGCCGGTCGAGGCATTGCGCAGCGCCGGTGTGCCGATCGCGCTCGCCACCGATCACAATCCGGGCTCGTCGCCGACGCTTTCGCCGCTTCTGATGCTCAACATGGCATGCACGTTGTTTCGTCTCACGCCGGAAGAAGCGCTGCGCGGCTGCACAGTCAACGGCGCACGCGCGCTCGGCCTGGCCGATCGCGGCACATTGGAAGCGGAGCGGCGCGCGGATTTTGCGGTCTGGGACGTCGAGCATCCGAACGAGCTTGCTTACTGGTTTGGCCGCAACCCGTGTGCGCGCGTGATCGTGGGCGGGCAGGAGCGCGCGTCATGAGCGAGCCGCTGTTCTCGCTGCACAAAGGCAAACGGCCGCTGCTCGTCAGCCTGCCGCACGTCGGAACCGAAATTCCGAAGAACATGCAGGCCGATTACATGCCGCAAGCGCTCGAGGTGGAGGACACCGACTGGCATCTTGCGTCGCTCTACGCGCTTGCGAAACACATCGGCGCCAGCCTGATTGCGCCGCGTTATTCGCGTTACGTGATCGACCTCAACCGCCCGCCAGAGAACACGCCCATGTACGCGGGCGCGAACAACACCGAGCTTTGCCCGACGCGATCCTTCGGCGGCCAGGCGCTTTACAAGGAAGGCCACGCCCCCGACGAGACCGAGATCGAATACCGGCGCCGCGCCTATTGGCAGCCGTATCACGATGCGCTTGGCGCCGAGCTTGAACGTATCAAGGAAAAACATGGATACGCCGTGCTCTGGGACGGGCACAGCATCAAATCCGTGCTGCCATGGCTGTTCGAGGGCAAACTTCCGGATCTCAACCTTGGCACCGCGGGCGGCACAAGCTGCGCGCCCGGTCTGGCCGCAGCGCTTGGCCACGTGCTCCAAACGCAGAACAAGTTCACCTGCGCCATCGACGGTCGCTTCAAGGGCGGCTACATCACGCGCCACTACGGCCGCCCTGAAGAACATGTGCACGCAGTGCAACTGGAGATGTGTTTCTCCTGCTACATGCAAGAAGAGCCGCCTTACATGGTCGATGCCGCACGCGCCGGCAAACTGCTCCCGGTCCTGCGTTCACTCCTGCTGACCGCCCTGGCTTGTGACCTGCAAAGCGACCTCACCGCGGAAGGCACGGTCGTATTCCCCAAATCCCCCGAGCCCCCTCCCCCGCTTGCGGGGGAGGGCCAGGGTGGGGGGTAACGCATGAGGACCCTCTGGGCACCACGCGCCTGGCTCCAAGCAGGCTGGCGAGAAAACGTCCTGCTGACCATCGCCCCCACCGGACACTGGTCCGCCGTCACCCCGGACATCCCGACCCCACCACCGAACGCCGAAGTCCTTCAGGGACCATTCCTTCCATCCCTCATCAACGCCCATAGCCACTCGTTCCAACGCGCGTTCGCCGGCCTGACGGAACGCCGTGAATCCGACGCCGACGACTTCTGGTCCTGGCGCGACCGCATGTACCGCGTCGCGTTGCGCATCACACCCGAGCATCTGCGCGCCATTGCTGCGCACCTTTTTATCGAACTGCTGCGCGGCGGCTACACGCACGTATGCGAGTTTCACTACCTGCAGCACGACCAGGACGGCAAGCCGTACGCCGATCCACTCGAGCTCTCCTGGGCGGTTGCCGACGCGGCGGCGCAAACCGGTATCGGCCTAACCATGCTGCCCGTGCTGTACGAACGTGCAGGCTTCGCACAGCCCACGCTGCGCGACGATCAACGGCGCTTTCGTACCTCGCCACAAAGTGTTTGGGCTGCGCGCCATGGCCTGGCAACGAGCGGGCGCGTGTTGTTGAACGCCGGGGTTGCGATTCACTCGTTGCGCGCGGCCAAACCCGACTCGATCGCGCTGCTGCGCAAACTTGCGGAGGGATTCGACGGGCCGATCCACATCCACGTCGCCGAACAGACTGCTGAGGTGGACGATTGCCTCGCCGCCACCGGCTCGCGCCCGATCGAATGGCTGGCGCGCGAAGGGCTGCTCGACAAGCGCTGGCAACTGGTGCACGCCACGCACGCGCTGCCGCAGGAAATCGAAACGGTCGCGGGGAGCGGTGCGGGAGTGGTGCTTTGCCCGAGCACGGAAGCGAACCTCGGCGACGGTTTGTGCGATCTGCGGGGGTGGCTCGACGCGGGCGTGCGGATCACCCTTGGCTCCGACAGCCACGTGACACGCGAGTGGCGCGAGGAACTGCGCTGGCTCGACTATGGGCAGCGACTACTGCGCCGGCAACGCAACGTAGCCGCCGCGCCAGAGAAGGGCGAACCGTCGACCGCGCAGCACTTGTT
>DASQAE010000688.1:0-9406 GCA_035635915.1 Burkholderiaceae bacterium
AACGTGTCGTCGATCTCGCGGTCGCCAAGGTCGAGCACAGGCAGCAACGGTGCCGGAGCGAACAACGTGCCGGCCGGTGCAAGTGAGCCCGTCGTGATCGCACGCGCGGGCGCTTTCGCCTCGGGCAAGGCGGCGATGCGATCGACGTGCGCCAGATCGGCCGCAGTCGTAGCCGCCGGCTGATCGGCTTGGATCCAGCCGAAGAACCCCGTGGCGCCGCGCTCGCCCGCTGCCAACCGCAGCGGCGCGTCCTGCACCACCGCCATCGAGTGTTCGTGCTGGCGCCGCACGCCGGGCAACCCTTCTACGAGCCCAAGCATCGTCGTGCCGGCGCGCGCTGCGTGCCCGTACAACTGCAGCGCATCGGTGGCGAATGCGACCGCGCGCCGCAACGAGCCGATCATCACGCGCGGATGGCGCCCATCCACAGCGAGATTCTGGCGCGAGAACAGTACCCAGCCGCGTCGTGGATGCTCGAGCGGCGTGTGGTCGACGTAGTGGCTGACGTAGTACTCATTCAGGCGAAGCGCGCCATATCCCGTCAGTGCGAGGTCCTGCGCACAGACGAGGTCGAGCGTTTGCGCCGCATCGGTCGTGTTCTCGAGCGACACATGCCAGAACCACGCGGGTTCCACGGCGGCAAGCACAAGCGACAGTGAAAAGCGGACCCCGAGCCACTCGCCTTGCGCATGCAAGGCGCCTTCATGCCACACGAAACGCGCCGGGCTCTCCGGCCCAAGCAGCGGGATCACGTCGGGCGCTGCGCCGTGGCGGCGCAGGTAGATGTTGGCAGGACCGCCTTCGAGCTCGTTGCCGGGAAAGAGGTTGATGGCCACCGCGCCGAAATCGATGCGATGCACCGAACCATTGGCGTTCAGGTCGAACGTCAATCCGGACCCACTGGAAAGGCGCCGCGGCGCAATGTTGTTTTGTTCGATGTCCATATACGTTCTATGCGGCAAAAGAAAGTCCCGATCGATCAGGCGTCGGGCCGGCTCAGCATCACCGTCGCCTGTGCGGCCGGAATCCGCAGTTCGCGCCCCACCCACGCGAGCGCGCGACCGTCCAGCGTCGCTTTCGGCAGCGGGCCATCGCCCGGCCAGATCAACCGCAGGCCGCCTTTGAGCGCGAGTCCGGGCCCCACTTCGAGTGTCCAGCCGCCGCCGCTGCGCGCGAGCCGGTAGCTCAGCAACCCATAGCGCGTCGAGAGATCGCGGATCTCGATGCCCTCGCCCTCCAGCCACGCGAGCGGCGCGCCGGCCGCGAGAACAAGCGCGTCGTCGCGCTCCCGCTCGTATGCGAACAGATCAATAACCGCGCGGATGTAGTCCGACGACACCCACGCGTGCGGCATGTCTCCCAGGAACAGCGGCTGGCGTTCAAATGCGACGACCACCTCGGCCCACTGGTTCCATCCGCGCGGACGCTGGTCCTGGAAGAAAAACCGCAGCAGCGCATGCGCACGTTCGCTCTGGCCAAGGCGCACGAATGCGCCGACGTTGCGCAACTCGTAGGGTGTGTAGTCCTTCCAGGTACGGTTGCTCTGGGCGCGCAACTCGGACTCGCGCCAGTAACGCTCGTACGTGGCGATGAGTTGCGCGCGTGGCAGCAGGTCTTGCGCCTGGGCCGGATTCAGCGCGATCGTGGTCGACGTCGGATCGAAGTCGCCGCGGTCAGCAGCCCCCGGGATGAAATCGATGCCGTGGCGTACGGCGGCCCCAAGGATTGACGCAACCATTTCGCGCGCGAACTCGTCGCACCAGCGCTCCCAGTGCGCAGCCTCGAGGTTGTGGCCGAGCGCGCGCGCGATGAGCGCGGCATCCTTGTAACCGCGCAGCGTCCAGAAGTTGTCCCAGTACGAACATGCTGGCTTGTCGTAATAACCCTCGTGGCTGATCGAAGCAGGCATCAACCCCGGGCACGCGGAACCGACACCCGCGAGTTTGTCCGGTCCACGTTGACTCTGTCGCAGTCCCTCCATGTAGGTGACGACACGCGCCACGTTGCGCCAATGGCGCGCGAGCCAGGCTTCGTCTCTTGTGTGGCGCCAGACCTCGGCCACTGCGTACAGATATTCCCCGTGACTGTCATTCTCGGCGACCGGATCCGAACCGCGCGCGTCGACGCAGCACGGCACTTTGCCATTGGCGAAGATGTATCCGGCGTACCAGTCGACGAACTCGCGTGCGGCGGTACTTTCACCCAACTCGAGCAGGCCGGCGACCATCATTGCACCGTCGCGCACCCAGGTGCGCGCGTACGAACGCGTGCCCGGCCGCAGTGCCGGCCCGTCGCGCGACATCAGAATGTGCGCCAAGGATGTACGCAAGGTATCGACCACCGGCTGCGCGGCCGCGGGCACGCGCAGGCGAGTGCGGTTCAAACGCTCGCGCCAGTGTTGGGCAACGGCGTCAAAGCGGGCATCGAGATCGGCCTGGGTCAAGTTCGCCGGTGCCGTCGGCGCACCAAGTGGCGCGACCCAGCCTACCGTGCTGGCGCCGTGCGCAGGCAGCACGACCGGAAAACTCAATGAAGCAGAAGCCATACCTTGCGCATCGGTGAGAACCGCGCGCAGCGGTGCGCGCTCCAGGGCGTCGAGGTCGATACCTGCGTCGAGCGCGGCTGCGGCCACGCGTTGCGGCTCCTGCGTCGCGCGCAAGGCAGCACGATCGCCGACCTGCAGCAGACCTTCGGACCAGCGCAGCGTGTTGATGGGACTCACTCCTCCTGGTGTGGAAAGGAACTGCTGCGGCGGGTTCACCTGCCAGGGCCGTACCGCGAGCGCCAACGTCAACGTCAGTTCGCGATCGGTGAGATTGCGCAGTGTGTAGCGCGCCGATACGTTCGGCGCGTCGCGCGAACCGTACGCGCAGGTCTCGACGTCGAGCTCGAACGCGGCGTGGCGCCAATGCACCGCGGGCAGCGGCAGATAACCGTCGCGCAGCGATTGGGTGATCTGTACATCGGCCCAGGTGACGCGCTGGCCGTCGGCCAGTTGTACGCTCGGCTCGACACTGAAGCCGCCGCGACCGATTTCGATCGCACCATCTTCGCTCACGAGCGCGGACCGCGCGCCGCCGCCGTCGACCGCAACCAGGGTCCAGTAGTTCTGCTCGCCGAGAAACGCGCGCGGCACATGTCCACGCGGCGCTTCGGCTGCGAGCGTTGCCAGCGCGGCGTTCAGCGTCGGCCATTGGCGGTGATCGGGCAACTCGATCTCCGCGAGCGCGTAGCGGGCACCGCGACTGCGCAAGAGCTTCAGGCGCAGGTACCGTGTTTCCGACTCGGGCAAAAACAGCGCGTCGAGGCTGCCGCCGCCGCCGCGCACGCGCCGAAGCGTCGACCACCGGCGCCCATCGTCGGAGATGTCTACGTCGTAGTCGGTCGCACGTTCGCCGCGCAGCCAGCGCAGCTTGACGCCGTTGAATTCGCGCGCGGCGCCGAAATCGATCTGCAACGTCTGCGCGCCACCGGGCGCACGCCACCCCGTATCCGCGCGGCCGTCGAGCGCCAGCGCCGCAGCGTTGGAGCCGAGCACCGCGCTCGCCGTCACGCGCGGCGGCCCCGCTGCCGCTTCGGCTGCGCGCTCCTCGAGCGCGAGTCGCTGCAGGCAAAATGAGCCGCGCCCGCCCGCGCCGGCTGCAAGCACGAATTCGATCGTATGCGTCCGGCGCAGCTCGCGATCCTGCGTCGGTCCCCACGCGAAGCTGATGTGGCGGCGCTTGAAACGCAGATCGGTCGGTTGCGCCGGCAAAACGAACGCCGGCAGTGTCGCCCACCACACGTTATCGCCGCTGGCATCGAGCAGCTTGAATTGCAGATCGTTGCGCGGCCCGCTGCCCTTTACCCGCACGTGGAAGGCGTAGTCCTGCGGCAGCCCCAGCGCCAGCTCACGCCGGAGCACCGCATATCCGGAGACGCCGCCGAAATCGAAATCCAAACACAGGCTGCCGTCGCCGTCGCGGCGCAATTTCGCGCTTACGTCGTCGGACGCGCTTGCACGCCATGCTGAAACATCGCTGAAGTCGTCGAGGACGTGCATCGCCGGAGCGGCGGACGCATTCGGCCCGGCTAGGACGAGCAACGCCAGGAAGGCCGCAAAAGCAACCGGAGCGCCGCGGCGCCGGATCATCCCTTCACGCTTCCCATCAGCAGGCCCTGCATGTAGTAGCGCTGCAGAACGAGGAACAGGACCAGCACCGGCAGCACGGTGACGACTGAGCCCGCCATCATCAGCTCGGTGTCCTGCACGTGCTCGCGCGACAGGCCGGCCAACGCCACCGGCAGCGTCTGCAGTTCGCGATCGGTGAGCACGATCAGCGGCCACATGAAGTCGTTCCACGAGCCGAGGAACGTGAGCACCGCGAGCGTGACGACGATCGGCGTGAGCAGCGGCAACACGATCGACGTGAAGATGCGCAACTCGCCTGCACCGTCGATGCGCGCCGCCTCGAGCAACTCGTCGGGAATCGACAATGCGTACTGTCGCACCAGGAAGATGCCAAACACACTCGCGAGCCACGGCACCAGCGCGCCGGCGTAGGTATTGACGAGCCCCATCTGCTTGAGCATCAGGAAGAGCGGCATCATGGCCACCTGGCCGGGGATGACCAGCGCACCGAGCAGCGTGCGGAACGTCGCATCGCGTCCGGCAAAACGGAGCTTGGCGAATGCGTAACCGGCACTCAGGTTGAAGACCAGCGACAGCACGGTTGCGCACGCCGCGATAAGAGCGCTGTTGGCGATCTGCCGCCCGATGCCGGCGGTGGCGAAAAGTTCGCGATAGTTCGCCAGCGTGACCGAGCGCGGCAGCAGCGGCGGCGGAAACACGCTCGTCTCGCCGGGCGCCATCAACGAAGCCGAAAACATCCAGGCAAGCGGAAACAGCGTCAGCGCGGCGACTACGGCCAGCGCGGCGTTGATGGCCAACGACCTTGCGGGTCTTGCGTCGCTCACGCCGCCTCCGTGTAACGCGCCGCCCGCAGCTGCAGCAGCGTGACCGCGAACATGATCACAAACAGCACGAAGGCGACCGCCGAGGCCGAGCCGAGGCTCCACCACTTGAAGCCCTCGTCGTACATGAAATATAAGACGGTGATGGTCCGCTGCGCCGGGCCACCCTGCGTCATCACGTACGGCTCGGCGAACAGCTGGAAATGGCCCGCCATCGTCAGGATGCTGACCATCAGCAATACGGGCGCCAGCGCCGGCAGAGTCACATCGCGCAACTGGCGCAGCGCGGAGGCGCCATCGATACGTGCCGCCTCGTAAAGTTCCGCCGGCACCGCCTGCAGCGCGGCGAGCAGGATCACCATGTTGTAGCCAAAGTTCTTCCACACCGACATCACGATGATCGCCGGCATCGCCCAATGCGGATCGCCGAGCCAGTCGATCGGATCGATGCCGAACGCGGCGAGCGCATAGTTGACGAACCCGTATCTCGTGTGCAGCAGGTAGCGCCAGACGACGGCGACCGCTACCAGGGTCGTGACCACCGGCGCGAACAGCGCGGTGCGATAGAACGCCTTGAACCGCACCAGCCGTGAATTGAGCAGCAGCGCAGCGCCGAGTGATACCGCGATCGACAACGGCACACCGACGACAACGAAATAAAACGTGTTCAAGAGCGCTTGCCAGAAGAGCGGCGTCTGCAGCAGGCGCACGTAGTTGCCGAGGCCGACAAAACGCAGGTTCGCGATATCGGCCAGCGCGTAGATGTCGAAATCGGTGAAGCTCATCGCCAGCGCACAGGCCACCGGCACGACAAAAAACACGGCAAGCGCCGCGAGTGCGGGTGCGATGAAGATCCATCCGGCGTGCGTGCCCTTCACCCTGTCCCTGCCTTCCCCGCCCTGCGATCGAGCATCCAGCGCCGCTTCTCGAGAATGCGGTCGGCACGGGCATCCAGCTCTGCCGGGGCGGCATCGGCCGCGAGTTCTCCGTGCACCACGCGTTCGACCACCAGGCGCAACTCGGTTGCGATGCGCTCCCACTCGGGCACCTTCGGCGCAGGTCGCACACGTTCGAGCTGATCGAAGAAAGCGCGCGCATGCAGATCGCGCGCAAGCGTGGGATCGTCCCAGGCCGAACGGCGCGGCGGCAGATTTCCGGTGAGCGCATGGAAACGCCGCTGCACGGCCGGTTGCGCAAGGTATTCGATCACGCGCCACGCCGCTTGTTTGACCGGCGACCGCCGGAACAGCACCAGGCTGGAGCCACCCGCGATCGATGCGCCCGGCCCGCTCGGTCCCGGCAATGGAGCGGTCATCCACGCCGACTGCAACTCGGCCGGCAGGCGGCGCTTGAACTCGCCGATATTCCAAGGGCCGGAGATGTAGAAGCTGAAGTAACCGCGCCCGAATTCGTTCCACACATTGGCGATCTGGTTGTTGGTCGCGGGCGGTGCAAGCCCGCGCTCGAACATCGACAGATAGAAGCGCAACGTGCGGCGAAACCCCTCGGAGCGGAAGTTGCCCCAGCGATCGCCGTCGCGCAGCAGTGGCTCATCCTGCTGCAGCGACAGCGCCACCAGCGGCTCGAACTCGTTCAGCGGCAGCAGGATCGCATAACGTTCGCGTCCGACACGCTCCTTGAGTGCCGTCAGCATGCGCAGCCATTCGTCCCAGTTCCGCGGCGGGGCGGAGAACCCCGCCTTGGCAAGGAGATCGGGGCGATAAAAAAGGAGGCGCGTGTCGATGTACCACGGCACACCGTACTGGTCGCCTTCGGCCGTGTTGGTGTCCCAGATCCCCGCGAAGTAGTCGCGCGCGTCGACGATCGGCGAACCACGCACGCGTGCGCCGAGCGGCTCGAGCGCGCCAAGGGCGACCAATTCCGGCAACCAGGTGTTGCCCAGCTGGCACAAATCGGGCGTTGTGTCGCCCGCGAACGCGGTCAGCAGCTTCTCGTGCGCGGCCGACCAGGGCAGTTGCTCGATGCGCACGCGAATGCCGGCACTGCGCTCGAGTTCCTGCAGCAGTTCACCCACCACCTCGCCTTCGCGTCCCATGGCCCAGAAGCGCACGGTCGAGTCGGGCTCGCGTGAGCAGCCTGGCGCGAGTGCAGCAGCAGACGCGGCGGCTGCCGCGCGCAGCAGCACGCGTCTTTTGAGGTGGTTCGACGAATCGATGGTGCGGACGCGGCAGGCCATGCTCGTTGAGCAAAGGGATGCAGCCCCCTATTGTGCGGCCCAAGCCACGCGCCTGCAGGCAAGCTCCCGCCTGCACGCGCAAGCGTCGAAAAGGCACGTGGCTTGCTCCATCCGGCTGGCGGGTCTGCCTGTGCCGGGGGCGTTACCAGCGAACCCCGAGCGCGATGCGCACCGTACGCGGATCGCCGCGTATGGAGTTCGGCTTGTTGAGGTTCAAGTTGTCGCCGCCGAACGAGTTGGTCGGATTGCCCGGCGGCGGAGGCGCCCCGGCAAAATCGTCGAAGCCGCCGTAATTGATCGTGTTGAAGATGTTGAACACGTCGGCGCGCAAGGTGAACCGGGTGGCACCGAGGGCGAGTTCTTTGCTGAGGCTCATGTCGACCTGGCGGAAGCTCGGCGAGTCGCCCTCGGCCGTCACGCAGGTGCCTTCCCGGCCCGCGTTCGGGTCGGGGAAACCGCCGGGGCACGTGATAACGCGGCGGGGGATTCCACTCGCCCAGGTCGCCTTGCCTGCCAGCGTCAGACCCCACGGCAGGTCGATCACGGCAGCACCCACGAGGCGATGTTTATCGACCAGGGTCGATGGCTTCCACCCGCCCTGGCCGGGCTTGCCGTAGGTGAAGTCGAAGATGTCGTTGTTCCATTCGCGATGGGTGGTCTTGGCGTCGCTGAGCGTGTAGGCGATGTTCACGCCCCATGCGGAGGCGACGGTGTACGGCTTCTCGCCCTTGACGAAGAGCGCCCTGGTTCGCGTCTTGCCGACGAAGTCACCCAGGAGCAGGTTGCCGTAACCCGGCGGGCCGCCGAACAGCGGATCGATCGGGCTCTGGAAGAACGTTCCGCCGTTGAGATCGCGGTTGCCGATGAACCAGACGAACTGGTTCTTCGCGTAGATCTGGCTCAGCGCCACTTCGGTATTCCACGCACCGACCGCTTGGCGCAGACCCAGGCTGTACTGGTCCGCATACGGCATCTTGAAGTCGTTCTTGACGAGCCAGATCTCGCCTTGGCCCGGCGTTGCATTGCGCTGCAACTCGTCAAGCGCGTGGTTGGCCATCGTGCGGTCGTACGACCGGCCGTAACCGCCGAACAGCACCGTGTTGCGATCGCCGAGAACATCGAACGATGCACCGAGCCGCGGCGCGATCGCGGCGGTGAAGGACTTGCGCGAGTGGCCGTCGGCGATGTACTCGGAGATGTTGATGCCACCCTTGGCGAGCGACTGCGCATACGTCTGTCCGGGGCTCGCGCTCTGACCAGTGAAGGTGCGCGTATCGAGGCCGAAGATCGCGGCCACGCGATCGGCCGGCGTGACATAGTCGTTGTTGAGCATGTTGGTTTCGTAGTCGTAACGCACGCCGAGGTTCAGTTCGAGCCGCCGCGTGATCGCCCAGTCGTCCTGGATGTAGAGCCCGATCTGGTTGTTGCTGAAGGCAGCCCGAGACGCGGGCGTCGCGCGCCGGATCTCGCACTGGTCGCTGTTGTTGCCGCCGTTGATGATGTTGGTGCCGGTGCAGCCGGTGGCGCCGTAGAAGACCTGCCCGTTGGTGCGGTCGACCAGCGTGTTGATAGTGTCGACGCTGAACGCGCTGCCGGACAGGTCGTACCGCGCCGCCTTGAACTTCACGCCGCCCTTGAGCACGTGCTGAGCCAGTGCGGTGAACGTGAAGTCCTCCGAGACGTAAGGTCCTTTCTGCTCGCGCCGCTGTGCGTCGGGCGAACCGCCGACGAACAGCACGTCCTGCGAGTTGGTCAGCAATTGCGGCGTGCCGGGCGAGAATTTGTAGCGGATAAATGGCGTGCTCGACGCCGAGTGAGGGTTCCAGACGGAGTCTTCATAACCGACGCGCGCTTCGCTCAGCCATGACGGGCGCCCCCACTCGTGCTTCAGGTCAAAATGGGTCTCGTCGTTGGAGCGATCCTTGTCGTTGCCGGGCGCGCTGAGATTGCGGTCCTCGGGAACGCGGTCCGATTCGCGGCGCAGCCGCATGCTTGCGCTGAGCTTCTGCTCGTCGTTGAGTTGCGCGTCCACTTTGCCGAACAGCAGGTGCTCGCGAAACCTGTCGACCGTCGATCCCTGGGCCGCGGCGATCGACGGCACCACGCCCTGGCCGGCAGGCAACTGATCGAGATTGCGCGCGATGACGCTGCGCGAGTCGTTGATGTCCTTGCCGTCGTAGGCGAAAAAGTAGTGCACCTGGTCCTGCTTGATCGGCGCGCCGAGGCTCACGCCGTATTCGTACTTCGCCGATGGTG
>DASQAE010000689.1:0-6178 GCA_035635915.1 Burkholderiaceae bacterium
CGCCAGATCTGCAGCTGCCATGTCTGTCCCTCGTCCGCCGCCGGTGTTGCTGCGTCGGAGCCGATGCTACCGGTCCGTCGCCGTTTAGTCCGAACTTCGACTCAGTCGGCCTTGATCTCGTTGGCCTTCACCACCTTGGCCCAGGTATCGACCTGGTTCTCGATGAAAGCCTGTGCCGCCGCGGGCGCTCCGGTGCTGGTGACGATGCCCTGCACCGCGAGTTTCTGTGCCACTTCGGGCACCTTTAGCGCGGCGTTGATCTCTTCGTTCATGCGCTTGACGATCTCCGGCGGCGTCTTGGCCGGTGCCAGCACCGCCCACCAGGCCGGCGCGTCGAAGCCGGCGAATCCGCTCTCGGCCAGCGTAGCTACGTCGGGCAGGTTCGCGCTGCGCTGACTGGTGGTGACGGCCAGAGCGCGCAGACGCGTGCTGTCGATTTGCGGCTTGAACAGGAAGATCGAGCCGATGGCCAGAGGCACGTGGCCGGCGATCGCATCGTTCAGCAGCGGCCCGCCGCCGCGATACGGCACGTGCACCAGGTTCAGCTGGCCGCTCTTGGCCAGCATCGTCATCGCCAGGTGGCCCAAGCTACCGGAGCCGATGCTGCCGTAACTGATGTCGCCGCCTCCGCGTGCCGCGTTCACAACGTCGGCGAAGGTCTTGTAGGGCGAACTGGCCACGGTGGTGATGACCATGGCACCGGTGCCGATCAGCGACACCGCCGTCAGGTCGCGCTTGGTGTCGTAGGGCAAGCCAGGCATCAGGCTGGGATTGACGCCATGGGTGTCGAAGACCACCGCGAACGTGTAGCCGTCGGGTAGTGAGGACGCAACCGCTGCGGTACCGATCGAACCTGACGCTCCGCCTTTGTTCTCCACCACTACCGTCTGGCCCAGCCGGTGCTGAAGTACCGGCGCGAGGATGCGCGCCACCTGGTCGACCGAGCCGCCGGGTGGAAACACCGCTACAAGGCGGATCGGCTGCTTGGCGGGCCAGGCTTGCGCGTGCACTACACGCGGCAGCAGCGTGACGGCCAAGCCGGCAGCCGCCAGAAGAACGCAGATAGCGGACTTCAAGAGCCAGAGAGTCTTTGTCACGGGGGACTCGGGATCCGAGGAGCAACGGGCGGACGCGGATTGTGCGGATCACGGGCACGCCTGTCGAGCGCGCCTGTGCATCGCTCATCGTCATGCGAGTTCTCGTCCCAGCACGCGTTCAAGAATGCGCAGCGGCGCCAGGGACGGATCCTGCATGCACTCGAGAGGAACGAGAAAGGTCTGCTCCAGCGCGTATTGCCCGGCCATCGCTGCGTGCGAGACCTGATCGGTAAAGACGATCCAGGTACAGCCCGCATGAAACTCATGAACGCTTTGTGCGGCTTGCGACTGGTAGCGCAGGTCGGCCTTCATACGATCGTGCAGCCTCAGCATCACGTGGTCATAGGCGCTGCGCCGACCCTTGGTGATGCCGAGCCGTTCGAGGAGATAACTGACGCCGGGCACCGGACCGGACAAGGCGCGTCGATGTCCCTGCACGACCGTTTCGAACGGTTCACCGAGCCGCCACGTTCGGACTCGAGCGTCTGGATTGATGTTGCTGAAGACACGCAGTATTCGCGCTCCCCGGGTAGGTGACGACGGGAAACTGTCGACATGCAGTCGCGTGTCATTTTTGCGCCATGAGGTCGATCGCCCCTCGATCTCGATGGGACGGAAACTGGCACGTCCCCGGCGCAACCCGGCTGCGTAACGCGGGAATAGATTGCGCGTCAGGGTGGCGCTCGATGCTGCAAAGCGCAACATCATCGATTGCAGCAGTTCGAGTTGCGCCGGTGCGGCAAGGCTGCCGCGAACCGCTCCCCTGGCTGGATCGAGACTGACGTTCTTGCTGTCGCCTGCGATCGAGGGGGACAGCAGCTGCTCTTCGTCCTCGCGCAGCGGGAAACGAAGCTGCGGCAGCAGGACGACGCTGCCGCTCTCAAGTGCGCCCAGCGCGCGCTCCTGCTCGGCGCTCGCGAACACCTGATCCCAACTCGCGGCGGGAACACTGGTCACCTCGGTCATGCGGCGCACCCCGCAGCCGAAGGGCTAAGGCTCGGTCAGTCGACGCCAACGCGCCGCTCGACCGCCCCGTCCTCAGCTGCTCGAACTGAGTATGCTTGTTGAGCAATTGCAGTGCCTAGCGCACCGCCGTGCGTCCGAAAACACCTGCCGCCGCGAACCGTCCCCGCGCACCCAGCCGCTCTTCGATGCGCAGCGCCTCGTTCCACTTGGCCATGCGCTCTCCGCGCGCGAACGAGCCGACCTTGAGCTGTCCTGTTGCCCACCCGATTGCCAGGTGCACGATGGTCGTGTCTTCCGTCTCGCCAGAGCGAGCGGAGACGATTCCCGCGTAGCCCACCGACCGCGCGGCCTGCCACGCCTGCAATGTCTCGGTGAGCGTGCCGCGCTGGTTGGGCTTGAGCAGCACCGCGTTGGCGGCGCCCATTTCCGCCGCCCGATGCACGAGCGGCGCATGCGACACCAGGAAATCATCACCCACGATCTGCAACCGGTGCCCCGCCGCGCGCGTGAAGCGCGCGAATCCTTCGGCGTCGTCCTCGGCGAGCGGGTCTTCAATCGAGGCGATCGGGTATTTGTCGATCCAGCGCAGCAAGAGCTCTATCAAACCGTCCGAGTCAAGCTCACGCGACTCGAGCCCGAGCGTGTAGAGGCCTTCGCGGCCAAACTCAGAGGCAGCCACGTCCAAAGCGATGGCGATCTGAGCGCCAGGCACGAAACCCGCACGTTCGATCGCTTGCACCAATGTTTCGATCGCCTGCTCGTTGGTGGCGAAGTCCGGCCACCAACCTCCCTCGTCCGCCACGCCGTGGCGCGCGCCGCGCGCTTGCATCAGTTCGCCGGCGCTGCGATAAACCTCCGCGGTCCACTCCAAGGCTTCGCAGAAACTTGCCGCAGCGGGACAGACGATCATGAAGTCCTGCACGTCCACGCGCCGACCGGCGTGCGCTCCGCCGCCGAAGATCTGGATCTGCGGCATCGGCAGCAACGTTGCATTGGTGCCGCCCAGGTACTCATGCAGCGGCACGCCGAGAGAGTGCGCCGCTGCATGCGCTGCCGCCATCGATACCGCAAGCGTTGCATTGGCACCGAGCCGCGTCTTGGCCGGTGTCCCGTCGAGAGCGATCAACCGCTCGTCCAGTGCGGCCTGGTCGTCGGCAGCGCAACCGGCGAGTGCCCGCGCGATCTCGCCGTTGACGTTCGCGACCGCTTGTTGCACGTCCAAGCCACCAAAGTGATCGGTCGCGTCGCGCAGCTCGAGCGCCTCGCGCGTTCCCTTCGACGCACCCGCAGGAACGATCGCGTGACCGACCGCGCCATCGTGCAGCGTTATTTCGGCCTCCACTGTCGGGCGGCCGCGGCTGTCCCACACGCGCCGTGCGTGGATCGATCGGATGCTGCGCGTGTTCATCGTTACCCGTCAGCTCAACATGTTGGTATCGCCGCACACCGACAGCGGTTGACCGGAGATGGTCCGGCCACGCGGACTGGCAGCGAATACCACCAGGTCCGCGAGCTGTTGCGGCGTGACGTACTCCTTGAGCGAGGTGAACGAAAACGCAAACTTTTCCATGTCCTCGAACGAAAGGCCGCGCGCTTTTGCCTTGGCCTCGAGCACGCGGCGCTGGCGATCGCCCGCGACGATGCCCGGCAGCAGCGCGTTGACGCGGATCCGATCCGGTCCGAGTTCGATCGCGAGCGATCGGGTGAGGCCGATCACGCCCCATTTCGCGGCCGCATAAGGTGTGCGCAAGGGAAAACCATGCCGCCCGGCCTGCGACGACACGTTGAGGATGCTTGCGTTGCTCGATTTGCGCAGATGAGGCACGGCAAGCCGCACGCAGTTGAACTGGCCGGTGAGATCGATGGCGATGCACCGGTCCCACTCCTGCGGATCGATCTCCTCCACGCGGCCCGTCGGCCCGGCGATGCCCGCGTTGTTCACCAGGCAGTCGAGTCCGCCCAGGTGCTGCAAGGCTTCCGTGAACAGCGTCGCGACCTGCGGGCGGTCGGCCACGTCGCAGCGGGTCCATGTCAGCGTGGCGTCGCTGCGGCTCAGGGCGGCGAGTGCGCTCTCATCCACGTCGCACACGTGTACGCGTGCGCCTTCACGCACGAACGCGCGCGCGATCTCCAGTCCGATGCCCGCCGCCCCGGCGGTGACCAGTACACGCAGTCCGGTGATTCCCATGTCCATGGTCAATGCTCCCTGATATAACTGCATTCGGAGTTTGCAGCACAAAACAACCGGAGAGGAGACATGACCCAGCACAACGACGCGACGCGGCGCACATTCATCAAAGGCGCCGGCGCCGCTGCCGCAGTAGGCATTACCGGCTTTCCTTACATCAGCTACGGACAGTCGGATGTCATTCGCATCGGCCATCTGACGCCGCGCACCGGCTTCCTCGGGCCGTTGGGCGAGTTCGCAGTGCAAGCGGTCGACATGGCGATCGACGAGATCAACGCCGCCGGCGGCGTGAACGGCCGCAAGGTCGAAGCGCTGAAGGAAGACTCGGTCAATCCGCAGACCGCGTCCACCAAGGCCGAACGTTTGGTCGAACGCGACAAGGTCGCGTGCATCATCGGCGAGATTTCTTCGGCGTCGGGACTGACCATCAGCCAGGTGGCGGACCGCACCAAGACGCTGTTCATCAACACCGGCTGCAACTCCGACGAGCTGCGCGGCAAAGGTTGCAAACGCTACATGTTTCACATCGAGAGCCAGAACTCGATGTACGTGAAGACGGCCGGGCGCTCGTTGCTCGCGCAAGGTCTCGTCAAGGGCAAGAAGTGGTTCTCGCTCACGGCGGACTACGCGTTCGGCCACGACTTGCTGCGCGTTGCCAAGCGATTCATGGAGGCAAACGGCGGCAATTTTGCAGCGGACAAGCTGGTGCCGACCGATGCCACCGATTTTTCGCCGCTGCTGCTCGAGATTCGCAGCGCCAAGCCGGACTTGGTGATCTCCAACCTGGCCGGCAATCAGATCACCAACTTCCTCAAGCAGTATTCGGAGTTCGGTCTGCCCTTCCCCGTGGCGGGTTTCGGCTTCGACACTGCGTTGGCCTGGGGCGCAGGCAAAGGCAACTTCCTCGGCACCTGGCCGGTGGTATGGCATCACCTGATCGATACGCCGGCCACCAAAAAATTCGTCGCGGACTTCACCAAACGTTACGGCCGTCCGCCGGAAAACCAGGCGTGGGGCGACTACAACGCGATCAAGCTCACGGCGGAGGCGATGAAGGAAACCAAATCGATCGACTCGACCAAGCTGATCGAGCACTTCGAAAAAGGCGCCAAGTTCCCGCTGATGAAGACGCGCGAGGGTTACTTCCGCAAATCCGACCATCAGATGATGCATGAGATGTACACGGTGCAGGCGCTGCCCGCGGCGCAGGTGAAGAACAACTACGACATCTTCACGTCGTCGCCTGCAGTGCCCGGTCCGAACGAACCGCTCGAAGCGATCGCGGCCACAGCGGAAGAGAATCAGTGCACGATGACTTGAGCGCTTGAACTCCCTCCCCCGCTCGCGGGGGAGGGCGGGGTGGGGGCGGAAAACACTCGGCGTTTGCAAACAGCGAGACCTATTCGGCCCCCACACTAACCCTCCCCCGTTTCGCGGAGGAGGGGACAAAGCCAACAACTACACCTCCCAAACCCGGTGCTCATTTTTCAGCACCTGCTGAATGGTCTGCTCGCAGGTGCCTATTACCTGCTGATCGCGCTCGGGCTGTCGCTGATCTTTTCGCTCGGCGGCATCGTCAAGCTTGCGCACGGCGCGTTTTATGCGATCGGCGCGTACCTGGCGGTATCGATCGGCGATCGACTCGGCTTCGGCGGCGCGGCGCTGGTGACGCCGGTGCTGGTCGGTTTGTTGGGTGTCGCGATCGAGCGGCTGCTGTTCCGCCGCTTCTACCGCACCGATCCGGCACTGTCGCTGCTGCTGACGTTCGGCTTGGCGATGGTGGCGGAGCAGGCGCTGCGTTTGATCTTCGGCGCCTCGCCGTTGTCGTGGTCGATTCCGCAGGAACTGCGCGGCCAACTTTTCATCGGCGATTTCATCTATTCCAAGTACCGTGCGCTGATCATCCTGGTCGCGGCTGCGTGTGTCG
>DASQAE010000690.1:0-7931 GCA_035635915.1 Burkholderiaceae bacterium
TGCCAAACGCCACGGACGCAACCGATCCAGGTACGACGTTCAGCGCTGGGGTTGGAAGAAACGAGATGTCGAACGAACTCGCACCGGTGCCGACCTTGACCTGTCGCACGAACTGAATTCCCGCCACACTCGAGAGCGGAAACACCGCGCGCGTCGAACCGCCGTTGCCGATCATGAAGTTGACCGGTGCCGGGTGGCTCGCCTTGATCTGCTTGCGAATGGTCTCGAGTGTGCCGGTCGTGGTGCGGGTCGTGAAGAGCGAAAGCGCGACGATGCGCTCGCGCGGCGCGCGCGCGGAGTGCTGGCCATCGAGGAGCGACTTGCGATAGTCCCTTTCGTCGGCATCACGCGACTGGCCGAAGTTCAGGTCATGGTGGAAGCGCCCGAAGCTGCCACGTTCGATCGGATGACCGGCCGCATCGCGAACCCCGTTGGTGACCACGAGCAGATAACGACTGTGCTCGGCGAGCAGTTCGTCGGACTCGAACACCAGCGTTTTGGTCGCCGGGTCCCACAGGATCTGGTTGATGCCAACCCGGTCGCCAAAGCCGCGCGCCGTCAGCGTGTCGCCGAGGTTGACCAGGAATACCGTGTCGCTGTTGACGCTGTTGACGTCGATGTCACCGGTGAAGGGCACGGTGATGCGCGGTTGGGTGTTGAACCCATCGAGCGTATTGATCACATCGATGTCGGCGCAGTCTGATACCTGCACCGTGCAATCCGGTTTCGGCAGCTTCACGCGCCGGAACGTGCGCTGAGTGAAATCCGGGACCGTGAAGCGGTCGCTGGGGAAGGGACTGCCGTCCGGACTTGCAAGGTTGAACTTGACGCTGACACCGGCTGCGGCGACGACGGTTGCACAAAACGACAGCGCAAACGCCGCGACGAGCCGACCGGCTGCGCGAATCTTCATGAGTTGTCTCCTGTGCGGCAGGTGGATGAGTGCTTCTGCGAGCGCCTGCCTTGGGGCGAACTTATAACCTAGATTCGCGGGATGAGGCGCGTCGCGATCGATCACGCTGACGAGAGGCCGACGTTTTCGCCGCGGGCGGCGCGAATTCTCAATGTTGCAATCGAAACCGAGGGCGATTGACGCAGTGAAGCAAGCCCCGTATATTACTGACCGGTTAGTCAGTTACTTTCGGGTCAGCAACCATGCAAACAACACCGGGTCGTGGCGTCCAGCTGGTCGCCTTGTTTTTTGTTTGCGCCGCGCTGGCGGCGTGTTCGCCTCCGGCGCCGAGTGGCGAGGATGTGCGGCCCGTGCGCGCGGTGACGGTCAGCCCTCTGGTGACCTCGGCCGCCGCCGAACTGGCCGGGGAAGTGCGGCCACGCATCGAGACCAAGGTGGGATTTCAAGTCGCAGGTCGTATTGCGCGCCGCGTGGTCGAGGTCGGGCAGACAGTACAGGCCGGCCAAACCCTCGCCACGCTCGATCCCGCCGACTATCAGCTTGGACTCGCAGCGGCTCGCGCCCAGGTCGCGGCGGCGCAGGTCGATCGTGACCAACAGCGGCTCGATTACAAACGCTTCGAGGAGTTGTCGCGCCAGGGATTCATCAGCGGCGCCGATCTCGAGCGCCGCAAGGCGGGGCTCGATTCTGCCGAGGCGCGTTTTTCGCAGGCGGCGGCGCAGGCGGACGTCAGCGGCAACCAGGCGGCCTATTCGACACTGCGCGCCCCCGCTACCGGCGTCGTCACCGGCGTGGACGCAGAGGCGGGTCAAGTCGTGACCGCAGGGCAGTCCGTGGTCCGGATCGCTCGCACCGAAGAGAAGGAAGTGCTGGTATCGATTCCCGAAGGCCAGCTCGAAGCATTGCGGCGGATCAACGATGTGCGGGTGCGACTGTGGGCCAGCGATCGGGAACTGCGGGGCAAGGTCCGCGAGATCGCACCCATGGCCGATCCGGCAACGCGCACGTATCCCGCACGCATAACGTTGATCGACGCGCCGAACTCGGTGGCGCTCGGCATGAGCGCTACGGTCATCTTCGTTGCGCCAATCGCCGCTTCGGTGATCACGCTGCCGCTGCAATCGCTGTTCAAGGACGGCGATTCGACGTTCGTCTGGCTGCTCGACAAAAGTGACGTGACAGTAAGACGCTCGCCGATCAAGCTCGCGAGCGTGGCAGGCAACGACGTGGTCATCGCCAGCGGCGTAACCGCAGGCGACACCGTGGTGACTGCCGGCGTGCATCTGCTCAAGCCAGGCCAGAAGGTCAAGCTGGTGGACGCGCCGGGCGCGTCGCCGCCGGCCGATACCGCGCGTGATAACAAGGGAGCAACCGAGCCGCTGCCAGCAGCTGCGAACGAGTCGAAGAACAAGAGCTGAGTCGTGCACGACCCGCAGGTGCGGCGCAGCCGCTTCAATCTATCGACGTGGGCGCTGGAGCATCAGCCGCTGGTTCGTTATCTGATGGTGGTGTTGCTGCTCGGCGGCATTGCCGCGTTCACGCAACTGGGCCAGGACGAGGACCCGCCGTTCACGTTTCGCGCGATGGTCGTGCGCGCTTTCTGGCCCGGCGCGACGGCGCAGCAGATGGCGGAGCAGGTCACCGACAAGCTCGAGCGCAAGCTGCAGGAAACGCCGCACATCGACAAGATCAATTCGTACAGCAAGCCCGGCGAAACGTTGATCTTCGTGCAGCTGCAGGACTCGTCGCCGCCACGCGAAATCCAGCAGATCTGGTATCAGGTGCGCAAGAAGATCGGCGACATCCGCAACACGTTGCCGCCGGGTGTGCAGGGCCCGTTTTTCAACGACGAGTTCGGCGACGTCTACGGCGTCATCTTCGCTTTTTCGGCCGACGGGTTCTCCTACCGCGAGTTGAAGGACTACGTCGACTGGTCGCGCCAGCAACTGCTGAAGGTGCCGAACGTCGCCAAGGTCGATCTATTCGGCGTGCAGGACGAACGGGTCTATATCGAAATCGGGCACAAGCGCCTGGCGCAGCTTGGGCTGAACGTGCAGTCGCTGCTCGACCAGATCGGCACCCAGAACGCGATCGAACCGGCCGGCGTGCTGAACCTGCCAACCGACAACGTGCAGATCCGCATCAGCGGCATGTTCCGCAGCATCGATGACCTGCGCAATCTTCCGGTGCGCGCGAACGGGCAGTCGTTCAAGCTCGGCGATATCGCCACCATCGTGCGCGGGTATGTCGATCCGCCGCGCGAAAAGATGCGCGCGGGCACGACCGGCACGGCCGGCATCGAGGTGATCGGGCTCGGTGTTTCGATGGCCAAGGGTGGCGACATCATCGAACTCGGCAAGGACCTGGCGCAGGCCGAAAAGACCCTGCAGTCGCAGCTGCCGGTGGGAATTCAGATGACCAAGGTGGCCGACCAGCCGCGCGCGGTCGCCACCTCGGTGCGTGAATTCATCCGCGTGCTGGTCGAGGCGATTGTGATCGTGCTCGCGGTTTCGTTCGTGAGCCTTGGCCTGCACATGCGACCGCTGGCGATCGACATGCGCCCGGGGCTGGTGGTGGCGCTGACGATTCCGCTCGTGCTGGCGATCACGTTCCTCGCGATGTACGTGCTGAACATCAACCTGCACAAGATTTCGCTCGGCGCCCTGATCATCGCGCTCGGCCTGCTGGTCGACGACGCCATCATCGCGGTCGAAATGGTGGTGCGCAAAATGGAGGAGGGGCACGATCGCCTGAGCGCCGCAACGGCGATGTTCGATCTGACCGCGATGCCGATGTTCACCGGCACGCTGATCACCGCTGCAGGATTCCTGCCGATCGCGCTCGCCAAGTCCGTCGCCGGCGAATACACGATCTCGATCTTCCAGGTGACTGCACTCGCCCTCATCATCTCCTGGTTTGTCGCCGTGCTGTTCGTGCCGTTGCTGGCGGTCTGGCTGCTGCGTGTGAAACCGAAGGCCGGCGCAAACGGGCAGCACGACCTCTTCAACACGCCGTTTTACGCAGGCTTCCGGCGTCTCGTCGACTGGTGTGTCGACTGGCGCAAGACGGTGATCGCGGCGACGCTGGGTGCGCTGGTGCTCGGCGTGGTCGGGTTTCGTTTTGTCGAGCAGCAGTTCTTTCCGGACTCGAGCCGGCTCGAACTCGTGGTCGATCTCTGGCTGCCTGAAGGATCGAGTTTCGCCGCCAGCGAGGCCGAGGCACGGCGATTCGAGGCGTGGCTGAAGGACCAGAGCGAAGTCGAGTACTACGCGGGTTATGTCGGCACGGGCACGCCGCGTTTTTACCTGCCGCAGGACCAGCAGTTCACACAGAGCAATCTGGCGCAGTACGTCGTCGCGACCAAGTCGCTGCGCGAGCGCAATGCGCTGCGGCTGCGTGTGCTGCAGCTCTTCAGGGACGACTTTCCCAACGTGCGTGGTCGCGTGAAGCTCTTGCCGAACGGTCCGCCCGTCGCCTACCCGGTGCAATTCCGCGTCGAGGGCGACGATCCCGCAGTCGTGCGGCGCATTGCCGACGCCACCAAGGACGTCTTGCGTGCCAATCCGAACACGATCGGTGCCAACGACAACTGGAACGAGAACGTCAAGGCGCTGAAGCTGACGCTCGACCAGGACAAGGCGCGTGCGCTGGGCGTTTCCTCGCAGACCATCGCGCGTGCCGCGCAGACGATCCTGTCGGGCACGACCATCGGCCAGTTCCGCGAAGGCGATCAACTGATCGACATCGTGTTGCGCCAGCCGTATGACGAGCGCGCCGTGATCTCGCGTCTCGCGGACGCCAACATGCCGACCGGTTCCGGCAAGTACGTGCCGCTGTCGCAGTTGGTGAAGGCGGATTTCGCCTGGGAACCGGGCGTGATCTGGCGCCTGAATCGCAGCTACGCCATCACCGTACAGAGCGAAATCAAGGACGGCATCCAGGGTCCGACCGTGACCACGCAGGTATGGACTGCACCGGAAATGCAGAAGATCCGGGCCCAACTTCCGCCCGGCTATCGCATCGTGGTGGCCGGTGCGGCGGAGGAGAGCAGCAAGGCCGGCACGGCGATCGCGGCCAATCTTCCACTGGCGATGTTCATCATCTTCACGCTGCTGATGCTTCAGCTGCACAGCTTTACGCGCACGTTGCTGGTGTTTCTCACCGGGCCGCTGGGATTCATCGGCGCCGCCGCGGCGTTGCTCCTTCTGCGCGCCCCGTTCGGCTTCGTCGCGCAACTCGGCGTGATCGCGTTGATCGGCATGATCATCCGCAACTCGGTGATCCTGGTCGATCAGATCGAACGCGACGAGGAGGCGGGAGTCGAGCCCTGGACTGCAATCGTCGAAGCCGCCGTGCGCCGGCTGCGTCCAATCCTGCTCACCGCGGCCGCCGCAGTGTTGGCAATGATTCCGCTTTCGCGCAGCGTGTTCTGGGGCCCGATGGCCATCGCAATCATGGGCGGCCTGGTAATCGCCACCGTGCTGACGCTGCTTTTCCTGCCTGCGCTTTACGCGGCCTGGTTCCGCGTGAAAAGAGCACCACCGGTTGGCGCCGCGCCCGCTTGAGCGCCAGCGCGAGGCGTCAGTCGAAGGCGAACGAGAACACCAGATCGAGTGCGTTTTCCGTGCCCGCGCGCGCGATCAGCGACACACGGCGCGAGAGTTGATAACTGAGCTGCACCACGTTTGCCGCCCCCGAGAGCGCCTGCTCATAGCTGATCGATAGCGCTTCGTTCACGCGTTTGCCGATGGTGATGATTTCCGCGCCCGCCGCACCCGCCGTACCCACCGTGTCGCCGCGCAGGTTGCCCGCGACCGACTGGCGCGGCAGTAGCGAGGTCGCGCTCCCGACCTGACCGCTGCGCAGGCTGATTTCATCGATGCCAAGCTGGCGTGCGAGTGTGCTGGGCAGGCCTTCGCCGCTGCCGGCGAGCAGGCCCACGGCCGCACGAGCGAGCGCAACGTTGTCGGCGCCGGATTCCGCCGGACGACCCAGCACCAGCCATGAAAGAGCCTGGTAGTCGGCCAGGGGTGGATCCGAGTACAGGCGGATGAGCGGATTCGCCGCGGTGCGCGTGATCGAGACACCGATATCGCCTGCTTCCTGGGGAAGATCGGTACGCAGAGCGAGGATGTCGAGACCCGGGTTGTCCACTGGTCCCTGAAAGTTGAGGCGCCCGCGCGTGATCTTCAGCTTCTGGCCGTAACCTTCATACACACCGTCGACGGCGTTTAATGCGCCCGATGCGCGGATGAATCCCCTGCCTTCGCTGCGCACTCGCACTGCGCCGGCCACGCGAGTGTTGAGGCCGCTGCCGCGAACGTAGAACTTGTCGCCGAGGTCAAGACCAAGGTCGAACCCAAGCTGCACCGGCGACTCGCGCTCGCGCGGCGCGCTGGAAGAGGTGAGCACCGTCACGTCGGATGAGAGGCTCGGCAGGTCGGGATGCGTGAAGTCGACGAAACCGGCATCCACCGCGACAGCGCCGTTCAATTGCACCCGCTTGGGCGCTAGTTCGATGTTTGCGCCGCCGGTGGCGACGACCCACCGATCGACTCGCTGCAGCAGCGGCAGCCGCTCGGCCTGGATCTGGATCACGCCGCTCAGATCGGCTAGTTTCAACTTGCCCGTCGCGGCGACAAAACCAGGTTCCATTTTCGCCATCGTCTGCGCGGTGCGCACGTCGTTGGGCTTGACGCGCGGTGGCCCCGCGAAGCGCAGTTCATCGAGCACGAACGCGTCGGCGTCGACGCGCGCCGCGAGGTGGCCGTTTTCCAGCCGCACCCCTTGCTCGATCCAGGCGACGCGCAGCGCATTGCCTTCGATGTTGCCGTCTGCCTGCGGCTTGGCCGGTGTCCCGGCGATGGTCAACTTGCCGTTGAGCTTGCCTCCGATACGGACGTTTGCGCGCACGCGGTCGGAAAGCAGCGAATTGACCCATTCGATCGACGGCAGGTCCGCATCCGCATCGATGCGCCACGGGCGCGCCTGCGCCAGGCGCCACCCGGCCTCGCGGTCGCGCTCGAGGCTCGCTGCCAGCGTGGCGCGTAAAGCACCCATGCGTGTTCCGCGCATCACTCCGTCGGCCTCGAGACGGTTCGCGCGCACGGTGGCGTGGGCGTTCAGCTCGGTGACTCCCATCGGCGTTTCGTTGCCGGCAGTGGCATACAGATCTCCGCTCACGCGCTCGACGCTCAACTCGCCATCGATGACGTCGCCGGCGCGTACGCGCCAGCCACCCCGCAGCACCAACGACTCGCGCGGTCCGCGTGGAATCATGTTGACCTGGCGGCGCAGGAAGAGGTCGGCTGGGCGCCAGTCATCGAAGCGCCCGCTCGTGCTGATAACACCGTTGCGAACCTCAAACTGCAGCTCGTAAATATTCGCACCGATGACCACTAGACGTGCCGGGCCGAAGCGCGCTCCGGTAGCGTCGATTTCGGCGGAGGCCGACTCGAGCAGGCGCAGGTCGAGCGGGGCGCCCGCGTTGGCCTCGGTCAATTGTCCGCGCCACAGTCCCTGCGACCATCCGCCCTTTGCTGCCAGGTGTGCGGTCTGGTCCTCCTCGTAGGACGCCTGCAGTGACAAGGAATGCGCGCTCAGCGTACCGTCCGCCGAAAGTGTCGCCGCACGCACCGACGCTGCAGGGTTCCCTGCCCATCGGTGCCCAGTGACGTCGCCGCGCAAGGAAAACGCGCCGTCCAACCCGCCCGCGTAGCTCAGCGTCGCGCGCATGTCGTCGATTCCCTGCGCGCCGTAGACGAGTTTTGTGGCCTGCAAACGCGCCTCGACGGCGGGAGCACGCCAGTCGCCGCTTAACGTTGCATGCGCAGTCAAGCCGCCTTTGACGGGAAGCGTCAGTTCGTCCAGCGCAGGGGCATCGATATCGACAACCAGGTTGCGTCCCGGCGCGCCCAGCCCACCGCTGGCCCGCAACCGCGCCGAACGCACGGTGAGATCGACGTCAACCGCAAGCTGCTGAGACGGCGAAAGGCTTGCCGTGCCGCGCCCGGCCAGT
>DASQAE010000691.1:0-3946 GCA_035635915.1 Burkholderiaceae bacterium
TCGTCACTCGTTCTAACCGCAAAGCGCGGCTTGTCCGCGCGAGCAGACAAAGGGGGCCTTGGCCCCCTTTTTTTATCGACGCCGGCGGCGCCTACTGCGCCCAACCCTTCGCGCGTTCCACGGCGCGCTTCCACTCCCCCACCAACGCCTCGCGTTTGCCAGCCGCGATCTTCGGCTCGAAACGCCGCTCGACACGCCAGAGCGAAGCGATCTCCTCGGTTCCCGACCAGAAACCGACCGCAAGACCGGCAAGATAGGCCGCACCGAGCGCAGTCGTCTCCGTCACTGCAGGACGCACCACTGGCACGCCGACCAAGTCGGCCTGGAATTGCATCAGGAGATCGTTGCGCGCCGCCCCTCCGTCCACACGCAACTCGGTCACCGGACTGGACGCATCTCCCTGCATTGCGACCACCAACTCGGCCGATTGAAATGCGATCGATTCCAACGCCGCACGCGCCACATGGGCACGCGTGGTTCCACGTGTCATGCCGATCATCATGCCGCGTGCGTTCGGATCCCAGTGCGGACTGCCGAGACCGGCGAACGCCGGCACCAGGTAGACGCCGCCGTTGTCCGCGACTTGCGCGGCAAGTGCTTCGACCTCTGCGGAATTCGCGAAGAAACCGAGACCATCGCGCAGCCATTGCACGACCGCCCCACCCACGAACACGCTGCCCTCGAGGCAGTACGTATCCGCCCCTTTGTTGCCCAGACGCCAACCGACAGTGCACAGCAAGCGGTTGTGCGAACGGCGCGGCGCATGGCCGGAGTTCATCAACAGGAAGCAGCCAGTGCCGTAGGTGTTCTTCGCCATGCCGGGGGCAAAACACGCCTGGCCGAACGTCGCGGCCTGCTGATCGCCGGCGATGCCGGCGATCTTTACCGCAGCTCCAAGCACGTCCGGCGAGCTGCTTGCGACGACGTCGCTGGACGGAACCAGGCGCGGCAGCATCGAACGCGGGACTTTCAGCAATTGCAGCAGTTCGTCGTCCCACTCGAGCGTATGCAGGTTAAAAAGCAGTGTGCGCGACGCGTTGCTCAGGTCGGTAACGTGCACGCGGCCGGAAGTGAGTTGCCAGACCAACCACGCATCGACGGTGCCGAACGCGAGTTCGCCGCGCTCGGCGCGTGCGCGCGCACCTGGCACGTTGTCGAGCAGCCAGGCGATCTTGGTGCCGGAGAAGTACGGGTCGAGCAACAAGCCGGTCTTCTCGGTAACCCGTTCCTCGACACCGGACGCGCGCAACGTCGCACACAGGTCGGCGGTACGCCGGTCCTGCCAGACGATTGCGTTGGCGATCGGGCGGCCCGTTGCCCGCTCCCACACCAGGGTGGTTTCGCGCTGGTTGGTGATACCGAGCGCGACCAGATCGGCGGCAGCACATCCAGCGCTTTGCAGCACCTTGCGCGCACAGGCAAGTTGCGAGCCCCAGATCTCCGTCGCATCGTGCTCAACCCAGCCCGGCTGCGGAAAAATCTGCCGGAATTCCTGCTGCGCCGTGGCGACGGCCTTGCCGTCGCGATCGAACAAGATGGCGCGCGAGCTGGTCGTCCCTTGATCCAACGCGAGCACATACCGGCTCATTGTGTCTCCTCTTGCCTGTTGTCCGCCGACTATAGACGGAGCGCAACCCGCTAGGCAGACTCGCCGCTCACAGCTGCGCGCGCAATTGGGTCGTGCGCCAGCAGGGGAGTCGCGATGAATCGTGCCCTGGGTGGCATTCTGTTTTCGACCATGGCACTGCTGTCTGGATCCGTCACGGCGCAGAGTTATCCATCACGGCCGGTAAGGATCGTCGTGCCCTTCCCCGCGGGCGGCACGACCGACATCGTGGCGCGCTTGATCGGGGTCGAGCTGCAGCGCACGTGGGGCCAGCCGGTGGTGGTGGAAAATCGCGCGGGGGCCGGCGGCAGCATCGGTGCCGATGTGGTCGCTAAGTCGCCCAACGACGGTTACACGCTGCTGATGGGCACGGTGGGCACGCAATCGATCAACCTTGCGCTCTATGCGCAAAGCGGCAACAAGCTGCCGTATCACCCGCTGAACGATTTTGCCCCGATCACCAATGTGGCCGCGGTGCCCAACGTGATGGTGGTGCCGGCGTCGTTGCCGGTCACCAACGTGAAGGAATTCATCGCGCTCGCGAAATCGCGCCCTGGGGGCCTGAACATGGCGTCGAGCGGCAATGGCACCTCGATCCATCTGACGGGCGAGCTGTTCAAGAGTCTTACTCAGACGTTCATGGTCCATCTGCCCTATCGCGGCTCGGCGCCCGCATTGCAGGACCTGCTCGCGGGCAGCACCCAGGTGATGTTCGACAACCTCACCTCCTCGCTGCCCCACATTCGCAGCGGCAAGTTGAAGGCATTGGCGGTGACGTCGAGCGTGCGTTCTCCGGCGCTGCCCAACGTGCCCACGATGGAGGAGGCTGCGGGTTTGAAGGGCTTCGATGCCACTGCATGGTTCGGACTGCTTGCGCCCGCGGGCACGCCACGCGAGATCGTCAACAAGATCCGCAACGACGTCGCCAAGGCGCTCGAGAGTGCCGAAATGCGCGAGCGTTTTGCCGGCCAGGGCGCGCTGCCCGTTGGCGATACGCCTGAGCAGTTCACGGACTTCATCCGCAACGAAATCGACAAATGGACGCGGGTGGTGAAGTTCTCCGGCGCGAAAATCGACTGAGCGCCCGCCGGCAACCACCCCGACGACGATGGTCACCGCGAAAAAACGCACCCGGCCGCCGTTGCGGCGGCCGCCGCCGCGCCAGGCGCCGCCGGCGATCGATCTGCGCCCCGCTTTTGCCGCGCTCAAGGCGCTGCTGGTCAAACACGCACGCCATCTGGTCGTCGTGCACGACGCGCCGGACGAGTACTACCTGAACACCCGCAAGCCTGGCCCAGACGGCAAGCCGATGTTCTTCGGTGCGGTGGAGCTGAAACGCGGCCATGTCGTGTATCAGCTGATGCCCCTGCGCGTCGATGCTGCTTTGTCTGAGCTGATCTCGCCGGCGCTGCGCAAACACTTGCAGGGCAAGCATTCCTTCACATTGACCGAACCCGATCCGCTGATGCTGGAAGAGCTGGATCGGCTCAACCGCGCCGGTATGGCGAGCTTTGAACGCAAGGGACTCGCGTGACCGTCGCGCCGCAAGCCTTTCGCGACCGCATCTTCGGTGCAGTGCTACCCGTACTCGAAGCCGATGCAACCGTGCGCGCCTCCTGGGAAGGTGGCTCGATCGCGATGGGGCGTGCGGACGAGTTCTCGGATATCGATCTTTATGTCGTGGCCGAGATGTCGCGCCACCAGGCAGTACTGGAAACGTTCGAAAGTGCGCTCGGGCAAGCGGCATCGATCGGGCACGTCTGGCCGGTCGACCCGCCGCCGTTTGCCGAGGTCTCGCAACGTATCTACCTGCTACGCGATGCACCGCGCTTTTTTGCCGTCGACTGCGCCGTCCTCACGGTCGCGGCCACGGTGCAGTTCCTCGAGCGCGAGCGGCATGGCGAACCGCGCATCCTGTTCGATCGCGACGGCACCATCACCGCGCGGCCGCTCGACCGTGCGCGCCACGAAGCCCGCTTGTACGGGCGCCTGGAACAGATTCGCGCTTCCTGGCCGGTGTATCGGACCATCGTCGAGAAGGAACTCGCACGCGGCCGCGCACTCGATGCGATCGGCTTTTACTTCAGCGGACTGGTGCGGCCGTTGATCGAACTGGTCGGCATGCGCTATCGGCCAGAACGATTCGACTACGGCTGGCGTTACCTGCATGCCGAGTTGCCGGTGGAGTTGCAGCGCCAGCTCGAAGGTTTTGCCTACGTCGACAGTCCCGCGCGGGTGAGCGGCAACCTGCCTGCCGTCGACCGTCTTGCCCGATCGCTGCTCGCTGAACTGGCTGCGTACCGATGAACGCTCTCGCACCCGCCCTCGAAGATCGCAACC
>DASQAE010000692.1:0-3248 GCA_035635915.1 Burkholderiaceae bacterium
AGCAGCGCGTCGATGCGCGTCTGATCGCCGGGCACGTAGGCTTGAAACCAGGTGCCGGGCGCTGCCGCGATCACATCCTCGAGCCGGATCAACGAAGTGCCGCTCAGGATCATCGGAATGCCGGCCGCGCACGCGGCCTGCGCCTGCACGATGTCGCCGCGATACGCGCTGAGCGCGCTCAGCCCCATCGGCGCGATGCCGAACGGGTGCGCCCACGTTTGCCCGAACAGTTCGACGTCCTGCCGCCGGCGCGATACATCCACCAGCACGCGCGTCGTCAGGGCGTAATCGTCGAACGCAGCGCGGTTGTCGCGCAACGCGCGGTTGTCCTCGGCCGCGGTCGACACGTACGCGAACACCGGGCGCGGCAGATGGCGCTTTGCCGCGCGCTCGAAATCGTCGAGTGCATAGATCGAGCGCAGCCGGCGCGGCGTTCCCGCGACCGGCGGTGCGAAGCCGCGATTCGTGGATTGCAGCGCGGGATTGGCAGGCGTTGCGCTCATGCTCTCGGGGCGGAAACGTCGGTACGGGTTAGGGATGAGCGAAACATCATAAGAGCGGCGCCGCGCTTCCGACCGGGCGTTACGGACATTGAGGCGGGTATTGCGTCAATTCACCGATTGGTGAATTATGTGCTCATGGCCGCCGCCGTTCAAAGCGTGGTCGAACTGCGCTCCCGCGACGCCGATCGCACCCAGGAGACCATCCTGCGCGCGGCGATGAGCGAGTTTGCGGAGCGCGGCCTCGGTGGCGCACGGGTCGATCGGATCGCCGATCGTGCGGGCATCAACAAGAAGCTCATCTACTACTACTTCGGCAACAAGGAGAAACTCTTCCTGGCGGTGCTCGAAACCACCTATGCCGACATCCGTCAGGCCGAGCGCGCCCTGAACCTGGAAGCCCTTGCACCGGCGGATGCGGTGCGCCGGCTGGTGAACTTCACCTGGCAGCACTTTCTCGATCACCCCGAGTTCCTCAGCCTGCTCAACAGCGAAAACCTGCATCGGGCACGCCACCTGAAGCAGTCGACGCGCATCCGCGAAATGCATTCGCCGCTGGCGCAACTGCTTGGCGGTGTGCTCGAGCGCGGCCGGCGCGAAGGTGTGTTTCGCGGCGGCGTGGATCCGGTGCAGCTCTACATCTCGATCGCAGCCCTGGCGTACTTCTATCTGTCCAACAATCCGACCCTGTCCACGATCTTCGGCCGCAACCTGATGGCAGCCAAAGCGCTCTCCGAGCGGTTGTCGCACATCACCGAGTTCGTGCTGGGATACCTGCTGCGCGAGTGATCCGGCGTAATTCACCCAACAGTGACTTGACCATGAACCTGAGACGCCTGCTCACTTCGACTGCGCTGCGACCGTTCTGGCTGATCGTCACGCTGGTGATCCTGTGGGATGTGTTTATCCGGCTGTTCAAGATTCCGCCGTATCTGGTTCCGCCGCCGGGCGCGGTCGCGGCTGAATTGGCGGGCCAGTGGCGCATGCTGCTCGCCGAGACCCTGCCGACGCTCAACGCGACCCTCGCTGGT
The DNA here is from genome assembly GCA_035635915.1 of Burkholderiaceae bacterium. GTDB lineage: Bacteria > Pseudomonadota > Gammaproteobacteria > Burkholderiales > Burkholderiaceae_F > JAKANT01. Next base: position 1,532 of record DASQAE010000692.1, read on the forward strand.
TTTGCGCTGTCGATCGTCATCGGCGTTCCGATCGCCATGTGGATCGCCTACTCGCGCATCGTCGAAAGTTTTGTCTATCCCTTGCTCGTTTTTTCACAGTCGATTCCCAAGGTCGCCATCGCGCCCTTGTTCGTGGTGTGGTTCGGCTTCGGGCTGGTGCCAAAGGTGATCGCGGCATTCCTGCTCGGCTTTTTCCCGGTCATCGTGGGAACGGTGCAGGGATTCAAGGCAGTCGAGGGTGATGTGATCGATCTGGCGCGTTCGATGGGCGCCAATTCGTTGCAGATTTTTCTGAAATTTCGCCTGCCGCATGCGCTGCCCTCGATCTTCAGCGGCCTGAAGGTGTCGGTGACGCTGGCGGTGGTCGGCGCGGTGGTGGGCGAATTCGTCGGCTCGAATTCCGGCCTCGGATACGTGATGCAGAAGTCGAGCGGGACGTTCGACCTGCCATTGATGTTCGCCGCGCTGGTGATTCTCTCGTCACTCGGCGTGTTGCTGTTCCTTCTCATCGATCTGGCCGAACGCTGGCTCATGCCCTGGCATGCGTCCCAGCGCAACGAATTCCAGGCTACCGCCTGAGCAGCGCGCGCTGCTCCATTTCAAACGTCACTCGAACATACAAGGAGACAACGATGAAACGACGCTCAGCCTTGCAACTGGCCGCGGCCGCAGCGCTCGCCGCCACGTTCAGCACTGGCGCACTCGCGCAAGCCAAGGAGAAAGTGACGCTGATGCTCAACTGGTACGTCTACAGCGAGCACGCGCCGTTTTTCCTCGGCAAGGAAAAAGGCTTCTACGAGGCCGAAGGCATCGACCTCGACATCCAGGAGGGCCGCGGCTCGGCGGTAACGGTGCAGGCAGTGGCGGCGGGATCGGCGCACTTCGGTTACGTCGACGTGCCGACGATGATCAAGGCCGCGGCCAAGGGCGCGCCGGTGCGTGCGGTCGGCGTGGCGCTGCAGGTCAGTCCGATGGCAGTGATGGGCTTCGCCGACAAGAACGTCAAGACCGCCAAGGACATCATCGGCAAAACGGTTGCGATGACACCGGGCGATTCGATGAGCCAGATCTGGCCGTTGTTCCTGAAGAAGGCCGGCCTGCAGGAGAACCAGTTCAAGACCGTCTCCGGTGACGCGCAGACCAAGTTGAACGCCGTCATCAACGGCCAGGCTGACGTGCTGCTCGGTTACGTGATGGACCAGAACATCAAGTTGCAGGACGCGACCAAGAAGCAGGTCCTGGTGGTGCGCTTCGCAGATTACGGTGTAAATCTGATCAGCTCGGGCATCGTCGCGAACAAAGACACGCTGGCGTCCAAGGGCGACCTGGTGAAGCGCTTCATGCGTGCATCCACGCGCGCGCTGGAAGAGGCGGAAAAGAACCCGGAAGCGGCGATTGCCGCGACGCTGAAGGCGCAACCGAAATCAGGCCAACCCGACACCATGCTCACTGGCCTGAAACTGACCACTGCGCTTTATCACACCGAGGAGACCCGTAAACAGAAGCCGTTCCGCGTCTCGATGAAGAACGTCAACGAATCGCTCGAGTTGCTGGTGCAATACGGCGGGCTCGACTCCGCCGCGCGCGGCAAGGCCGAAGACTATGTGACGCTCGAATACCTGCCGTGACGTGCACGTTCCCCTCATCGCGAGCGCTGCTGTCATCCCGAGCGCTCCTGTCATCCCGAGTGCTGCTGTCATCCCGAGTGCTGCTGTCA
>DASQAE010000693.1:0-2071 GCA_035635915.1 Burkholderiaceae bacterium
CTCGTCGTCGCCTGCAAGGATCTCGACCAAGGCGCCGCCTGGCTTGCAGATCGTCTCGGTATCGCGCCACAGCCCGGCGGCAAACACGTGCTGATGGGCACGCACAACCGCCTGCTGCGCCTTGGCCCCGATAGTTTTCTCGAGTTGATCGCGATCGACCCCGAGGCACCGCCTCCCGCCCGGCCGCGCTGGTTCGCCCTCGACTCGAGCGATTTGCAGGCGCGCCTTGCCGAGTCGCCGCAGCTGCTCACGTGGGTCGTGCGCACCGACAAGATCGTGGAAGCGGTCACGCGGGTGCCGGAGGTGGGTCAGGTGGTTGCCGCGTCGCGCGGCGCGTATTCGTGGCGCATCACGATTCCGGAGGACGGCAGCCTGCAGTTCGGCGGTTTGTTGCCGACCGTGATCCAGTGGGATGGCGATGCGCACCCGGCACAAGCGCTCGAAGCGAGGGGCTGCCAACTGCTCGAGCTGTCTCTTGCACATCCGATGTCGGCGGGCCTGGTACCGATGTTCCGCGCGTTGCGCATATCGGGACCCGTGGATTTGAAGCCCGGGCCGAAAGAGATGGTGGCGCGTCTGCGAACGCCGAACGGGGATGTCTCGCTCTCGTAAGTGCGTTGTGTCATGGCGAGCGCAGCGAGACATCTCGGTCTTTCGAAGACCGCGATTCCTCGCCTTCGGCTCGGAATGACAACGGCCTAGCGCGCGAGAATCCCGCGATGTTGATCTTCCACAACCCCGTGCACCACAAGCATGCCGGGCGGCACGAGATGTTCCGTGGCCGCCTTGTGCCCTGCCACGAAACACCATTGCGGCTGCAGTTCGTGGTGGATGAACTGCAGCGCCGCGCGCTCGGCGAACTGCGTGCTCCGGGCGCAGCCGACCTCGCACTGCTCCGCCGCGTGCACAGCGCGCGGTACCTGGCTTTCCTCGAACACGCCTGGAGCGAATGGATCGCGCTCGATCCTGCGAACGCGCAATCCGATGTTCTGCCCTCGGTGTGGCCGGTGCGTGGTTTCCGTCATGACATCGCGCCGGAGAACTTCGCCGCGCGTGTCGGCCTGTTCTCGTTTGATGCCGGAACGCCGCTGACCGCGGGAACCTGGGAGGCGGCATGTGCGGGCGCCGCCTGCGCAACTGAGGCGGCGCGCGCGCTGACTGCGACCAACGCGACGCAAGGAGCGATGGCGCTGACCCGCCCGCCGGGTCATCACGCCGGAGCCGATTTCTTCGGCGGTTACTGCTTTCTGAACAACGCCGCGATTGCAGCGCAAACGTTGCGCGAGAGCGGCGTCGGCCGGGTGGCCGTGCTCGATATCGATTATCACCACGGCAATGGCACGCAGAGCATCTTCTACGAACGCGGCGACGTTCTTACCGTGTCGATCCATGGCGACCCGGCGACCGAGTACCCGTTTTTTCTCGGTTATGCCGATGAGCGCGGATCAGGGGCAGGCGAAGGTTTCAATCTGAACCTGCCGCTTGCCAACGGGTCCGATTTCAACCCATGGTCGTCTGCGCTGCGCCACGCGCTCGAAACGATCGAACGTTTTCGTGCCGACGCGCTCGTCGTGGCGCTTGGCGTAGATACGTTCGCCGGTGACCCGATTTCTGGATTCAAGCTGCAGAGTGCCGACTACCTGCGCGTCGGTGCTGCCCTTGCGAAGACCGCGTTGCCGACGGTTTTTGTGATGGAGGGTGGGTACGCGGTGGCGGAGATCGGTGTGAACGTGGTGAATGTGCTGCAAGGGTTCGAAGCCAGGTGACGCTACGAGGGCTCAGATCCCCGCATACCACTGATAGCCTTTGTCTTCCCAATAGCCGCCACGGCCGCCCGCGATGCGGGCAAAACTCTCGACCAGCTCGATCCGCATCAGGAACTTGGCCATTTTGTAGCCGAGCTGGCGTTCGACGCGCAGGCGCAAAGGTGCGCCGTTGGGAATCGGCAGCGCCTTGCCATTGAGCTGATAGGCCAGGATCGTCTGCGGGTGATAGGCATCTTCCATGTCGACGCTCTCGTAATAAAAGTTCCGACCGCCTTTGGCCATCGGGTCAGCGCAGTAGAAAACGG
>DASQAE010000694.1:0-3457 GCA_035635915.1 Burkholderiaceae bacterium
CCACGCAAGACCACGCGGCACCTCGGTGTTGAGCACGCGAAAACCGCGCACGTAGATCCGATCCAGCGTCAACCACGGCGCGAAGCTGGGGAAAGTACGGGCTACCGACGGCGGCGGCCGCTCGCGCCAGGGCAGGAGGAAATCGAACAGCGAACGCCCGTTCGGCGTTTCGGTCGCGATTCCGACCTCGTCGACACCAAGCTCTTCGCGCAGCAGCGTGTCCACGCGTCGTTGCCAGTCGTTGAAATCGCCGGCGATGATGATCGGCGCTTTCTTCGGAATCTCCTGCTGCACGAAATCGATCAGGAAACGCGCCTGCCGCACCCGGCTGCGTTTGATGAGGCCAAGGTGGACGCAGATGAGGTGCACGTCGCGACCCTTGCTGCGCGGCGGCCGCGCGACCGCGTGCAGCAGGCCGCGTTTCTCCAGCAGGTGGTCGGAGATGTCGTGGTTGGTGAAGTGGCCGATCGGGTGGCGCGAAAGAATCGCGTTGCCGTGATGGCCATGCGGGTAGATCGCGTTCATTCCGTAGGCACGATGCTCGTAGCCGCTGGTTGCCAGGAAATCGAGCTGGGTCGATTTCGGATAGGCACGATGGCGCGCGAGGCGCTCGTTACGGTCCTGCACTTCCTGCAGAAACAGAATGTCGGCGTCGATCGTATGCAGCGCCAACCGGACGTCATGGATGCGCGGTCGCCCGCGAATGCCGGTGACGCCCTTGTGAATGTTGTAGGTCGCGACGCGAATCTTCATGTCTACAGGCGGTGCACTTTCTTCCGACTACGATACCGCCCGTTCGTCCAGCCTGCGCCGCTCGCCTGGAGTTGCCGATGGCCGTCAGTCTCTCGCCCTTGTTTGGTCGCATCGATCGGCGCGCGCTGCTCAAGCTTGCGCTCGCTGCATCGGTGCCGGGAGCCTGGCGGCCGGGATGCGCACTTGCGCAACCGGCGGTCGCGGACGATCCGTTCGCTCTCGGCGTGGCAAGCGCACCGGGTGGTCCCGGCGTGGTGGTGCTGTGGACGCGCGTCGCGCCAAAAATCGGCGCACAGATCGCGCGCTTCTCCAAGCTTGCGACCCAAGACTACGTCGCCGCGCGCAGAGGTTTTGTCGAAGCCGACGGCAATCTCGACGTGCGCTGGGAACTGGCGACCGACGACGGTTTTCACAACATCGTCCGTCGCGGTACCTCGGTTGCTCCCGCCGAACTCGCGCACAGCGTTCATGTCGAGATCGAAGGGCTCGATCCAGGCCGCACGTTTTACTACCGCTTCCTTTACCGGGACGCGGTCAGCCCGACCGGCTGCACGCGCGCCCTGCCTGCGCAAGCGACGCAGTTGCGCTTCGCGCTCGCATCCTGCCAGCACTATGAGCATGGCTACTTCGGTGCCTACGACGCGATGCGCGCCGACGATCCCGAGCTCGTGGTGTTTGTCGGCGACTACATCTACGAGGGTGGTCCACGCGACGGCCGCTTTCGGACACATCCGTTTCCTTCGGCGCGCACGCTGTTCGACTACCGACTGCGTCACAGCCTCTACAAGCTCGATCCTGCGCTGCAGAAAATGCATCGCCACTGTCCTTGGGTGCTGACCTGGGACGATCACGAGGTCTCGAACGATTACGCGCGTGACGTAGGCGAGGAACCGGAGGTCGATGGCGCCGCGCGACGTGGCGCGGCGTACCAGGCGTACTACGAGCACATGCCGCTTTCCGCCGCGATGCTGGTCGAGCGTTTTTCGCATGTGCGCTTGTATCGCCGGATTGCCGTCGGCGACCTCGCCGCGTTTCTCGTGCTCGACGATCGCCAGTACCGCGACCGGCAAGCGTGCCAGCCGCAAGGACGGGGCGGCAGCGGCGTAGTGGAGGACGAAGCGTGTCCCCAGCGCCGCGACCCGGCGCGCACGCTGTTGGGCGCTGATCAGATGGTGTGGCTGCGGCGCGAGCTGCAGGCCTCGCGCTCGCGTTGGACCTTCATCGCTCAGCAGACAGCGTTCTCGCGCATGCTGCGCAATGACAGGGGCAACCGCTACTGGACCGACGGCTGGGACGGTTATCCGGCGGAACGCGCCCGGGTACTTGGGCTGCTCGGTGACGCTCGCCCATCGAATCCGGTGTTCCTCGGCGGCGACGTCCACACGACCTATGTGTGCGACGTCAAGGCCGACTTCAACGCGCCAAGAGCGGCCACGGTCGCGACCGAATTCTGCGGCACCAGCATCACTTCGCCCAGCAGCGTCGACGCACGTCGGACCGCCGCGCTTATCGCGGCCAATCCACACGTACTGTTCGGCGACGGCATCCATCGCGGTTATCTGCTGGCGGATCTTGGTGCGCAAAAGCTGCGGGTGCGCCTGCGCGCGATCGACGATGTGACCCAGCGCGAACCGAAGGTCACGACTGCGGGCGCGTGGATCGTCAACGATGGCCAACCCGGCGCACAGACCGCCTGACGCCTAACGTGGATCGGCGCCGCCGTCGGTGAGGTCGAAATAACGATCGAACAGATCGGGGTCGTCGAAATGGCGGCGCCCCACGAACGCGGTCGCGTGGTGGCCCCATTGACGCATCTGACCGGGACTAGAGATGCCCATCGGCCAGAAAAAAAGCCGCTCCAGCCTTTCGCTGCCGGCGATCAACCCATCGGTTCCGTAGGCACTGCGGGTTCCACGCGGCGCGGACTCGTTCGGCCACGGCAGCACGCGCAGGTCGTTGTCGTCGCGCAGGTCGTACGCCACTGGACCGGTGGAAGTGTCGACCATGTTGGTGACCCGCCGCACGTAGTGCGTGTGGGCAGCGACGTGGAGCAGCTGACGCTCACTCTCGTGCGGCGCGTCGACCGACTGCGGTACAAAAAGCCCCTCGTCATAGGGTCCTTGGCCTGCGATCGGACCAGGACGTTCGTGTACGCGCGCAGTGGGATAAAACAGGTGATAACAACCGCACGGGTGAATCGTGTCGTAAACCAGCGGCTGCAGATCCGTGCCAAGCGTCACGCGCCAAACCAGGCCGTCCAGGTTGCCCGACAACGTGTCGAAGTAGCCCTGCGCCGGGCGCGAAGGAAACCAGAACGTGTAGACGAGCTGCGGTACGACGTGCCCGGCAAAGCGTGTGTACGCGATGCGTGCGTACGCCACCGGGCGGCTCGTGTCGGCGACGACCCGCCGGCCGCCGTCACCCCAAGCGAGTTGTCCAAGACGATCGTTCGTATCGACCGTATCGACTTCCACGGCTGGTGCGTGGCGTGCAATCAGCGCCTCCGTCAGGGCCGGCGTAAGGCGCGGCACGCCGAGCGCATCGACCTCGGGCGTGGGCAGCGCCTCCGGCGTCGCAAGCAACAACGGCGGCTTCGGTGCGTAACGCACCGACTCGCCGAGGCGCGGCAGCTGTGCGAGCGGCAGGGCATGCAACTCACGGGTTTCCTCGTGCCAGTTGCGGATACCGGCGGCAAACGCGAACT
>DASQAE010000695.1:0-7104 GCA_035635915.1 Burkholderiaceae bacterium
CTGCGGCGTGCTCTTGCTGCCACCGCGTTTGCCCACTGCGATCACGCGCGTGCCGGGGCGGGTGTGCTCGAGCACTGCGCGATTGACCAGGTCATCGACCAGCACCACATCGGCCGCGCGTAGTGCGCGTACCGCTGCCAACGTCAGCAGTTCCGGATCGCCCGGACCGGCTCCAACGAGAAACACCTTGGCGATCATTTGGCTCACGCTCGGGTACGAACTACCAGTAGTTCTCCACCGCCATGTGACCGGGCTCGCCGCGGCGAGAGACGCGGTAGCCGGTGTTCTGCAGATGATGGCGAATGTCGTCGACCATCTCGGGATTGCCGCAGATCATGATGCGGCTGCGTTCGTGATCGAGCTTCACACCGGCGCGTTGCTCGAGCGCACCGCTGCCCAGCAGGGCCGGGATGCGGGCGTGCAACGCATCGCCGTGGCGCTCGCGCGTGACGATCGGCACGTACACCAGCTTGCCCGGATTGACCGCGAGTTCCTCGCCGAACACTTCGTGATCGTGGAACGCTTCGACCGTATCGCGATAGGCAAGTTCTTTGGCGTTGCGCACCGAATGCACGACAACGAGCCGTTCGTACTGCTCCCAGGCGTTCAGGTCGTAGAGGATCGAGAGGAACGGCGCAATGCCGGTCCCGGACGACAGCAACCACAGGTCCTTGCCACCTTCGAACCGATCGAGAGTCAGGAACCCGTAGCTCATCTTGTCGATCAGGATCTCGTCGCCCTCGCGCAGCTCGGCCAGCCGCGTGGTGAAGTCGCCGCCGGGCACGACGATCGAATAGAACTCGAGGAACTCGTCGTAGTCGGCCGAGACGATCGAATAGGCACGCCACACATAACGCGGCCCGCGCGGACCATCGTCGCGATAGACGCCCAGGCGCGCGAACTGACCCGGCTTGAACCGATAACCCGCGTCGCGCGTGATGCGAAACGAAAACAGATGATCGGTCCATGGCTTGATCCACGTGATCGTCTGCCGCGTGTACTTGCTGGCCGGCAGTTCGCCCGGCACTTTCGCCGGCTTGACCGGCGTCGAAGATGTTGTTCCGTCCATTTGCCTCAGTCGATCAAACCGGCAGCGACCGTGTCGTTGCTCGCTTCATCGATCAGGATGAAGCTTCCGGTATCGCGGTTGGCGCGATAGGAATCGGCAACCAGCGGTTGCTGCGTCTTCAGTTGCACGCGCACGATGTCGTTCAGCGTTACCGCGTTGCCGTCGGGCGTCCACGCGAGCGAGTGAATGTCGAGCCGCGCGTCCACCGCGGTCAGGCGCGCCTTCACGCTGCGTGTCGTGTGCTGCAGCACATAGTTGCGCGCAGTAGAAAGTGGGGTCGTCGACAGCCAGCACAAGGTTGCTTTGAGTTGCTGGCGCTGCTCCGGCACCGCCTGGTCGGCACGCACGATGGTGTCGCCGCGCGACACGTCTATTTCATGGTCCAACGCGACCATCACCGATTGGCCCGCCACCGCAAACGGCAGCTCGGTCTCACCGATCGCGATGCGTGTCACATGCGCGCGCCCTCCGCCGGGCAGCACGAGCACTTCATCGCCCGCCGAAAGCGTGCCCGCCTCCAGCCGGCCCGCGTAACCGCGAAAATCCGACTGCGCCGGCCGGCAGACCCACTGCACGGGTAACCGCGCCGGGCTTTCCGTGTTCAACTGCTCGTTTGGTGCGTCCTCGAGCAACTCGACCAGCGTCGGTCCGTCATACCAACCCAGTCTTTGTCCACGTTCGACGACGTTGTCGCCTTCGAGCGCGCTGATGGGGATGTAGCGCACTTCGACCGACACATCGGCATGCCTCGCCAGCCAGGCTTGGAAGTCGGAGCGGACGGTCTCGAAGCGCTCGCGCGCATAGTCGACCAGGTCCATCTTGTTTACCGCGACGAGCAACTGGCGAATGCCCAGCAGCGTTGCCAGCGTGGCGTGCCGTTTGGTCTGTGCCAGTACGCCCTTGCGCGCATCAACCAGCAGCACGGCAACATCGGCCGTGGAAGCGGCCGTCACCATATTGCGCGTGTACTGCTCATGGCCAGGTGCATCGGCGATGATGAACTTGCGCCGCGCGGTCGCAAAATAGCGATACGCAACGTCGATCGTGATGCCTTGCTCGCGTTCGGCGACCAATCCGTCGGTGAGCAGCGAAAGATCGAGTGCCGAAAGGCCGCGTTTGGCGGATGTTTTTTCCAGCGTCGCCAGCGTGTCGGAAAGCAGCGCCTTGGTGTCGAACAGCAGGCGGCCGATCAGCGTGCTCTTGCCGTCATCGACGCTGCCGCAGGTGAGGAAACGCAGCACGCCACGATCGGCGCTCTCATCGACAATCTCATCGACGCCGGGGCCCGGGAGGCTTTCGCGTTTCATCAGAAATAACCTTCCTTCTTGCGCTGTTCCATCGACGCCTCGGACGTCTGGTCGTCCATCCGCGTGGCACCGCGTTCGGTGAGCGTGGCGCCCACCGTTTCCTCGACGATCTGCTCGTAGTCCACAGCAGTCGATGCAACCGGGCACGTGCACGTGATGTCACCCACCGTGCGGAAACGCACCTGCAGGTCTTCGACGACTTCGCCCGCGCGCGGGGGCGTGAGCTCCGTCACCGGCACCAGGCTGTCACCACGGCGCACGATCGGCCGGCGGTGCGCGAAATAGATGCTCGGAACCGCAAGTTGCTCGCGTGCGATGTACTGCCAGACATCCAGTTCGGTCCAGTTCGAGATCGGGAACACGCGCACGTTCTCGCCCTTGGCCACGCGCGCGTTATAAAGATTCCACAACTCGGGGCGCTGGTTCTTCGGATCCCACTGACCCCATTCGTCGCGGAAGCTGAACACGCGCTCCTTTGCGCGTGCCTTTTCCTCGTCGCGACGTGCGCCACCGATGCATGCATCGAAGCCGAATTCGGCGATGGCATCCAGCAGCGTGACCGATTGGTGTTTGTTGCGCGATTCGTCCGGCGTGCGCAATACGACCCGGCCGGCCTTGATCGAATCGCCGACACTGCGCACGATCAGGCGCTCGCCGAGTTCCGCGGCGCGTTGATCGCGAAACGCGATCACTTCGGGAAAATTGTGTTCGGTGTCGATGTGCAGCAAGGGAAACGGAAAACGCGCGGGCCGGAACGCCTTGGTTGCCAGGTGCAGCATCACGATCGAATCCTTGCCGCCGGAAAAGAGCAAGGCAGGATTGGCGGACTGGCCGACGACTTCACGCAGGATGTGGATCGCTTCAGCCTCGAGCCAGTCGAGATGCGTCAGGGTTCGGCTCTTGTCATCGCGAGCCGGACGCGAGGGATCTCGGTCGTGCTCAGCACCGAGATTCCTCGCTTCGCTCGGAATGACAGTCTCCGCGACGCTCACGTTGCCCCCTTCGCGCTGCGCGCTGTCCCCGCAAGAGGGAGCGAGCGCCTTCGGAGCGGCCGGGCGGCGCTCATGCTATTTCTTTCACCGCAATGGTTTTCAGGCGCGACACCTTGCCATCCTGGATGTGCAGGCCGCATTCCTTGTTTTCGGGTTGCTCCCACCACCACCGGCCGGCGCGCAGGTCCTCACCCGGCGTGATTGCACGCGTGCACGGTGCGCACCCGATGCTCGGGTAAAAGCGATCGTGCAACGCGTTGTAGGGCACGTCGTTGGCACGGATGTACGCCCACACGTCGGCCTCGGACCAGTCCGCCAACGGATTGAATTTTTCCAGGCCGCGCTCTGCATCGGTCTCGCGCAACGCAAGTTCGGCACGCGTCACCGACTGTTGTGCACGCAGGCCCGTGACCCAGGCCCGTTTGCCCGCCAGCGCGCGGCCCAGAGGTTCGAGCTTGCGCACCGCGCAGCAGGCTTTGCGCTTGTCGACCGATTCGTAGAAACCGTTGATGCCGTTGGCGGCGACCAGTCGTTGCACGCCCTGCGCATCGGGAAAAAATGTCGTGACGCAACGACCGTAACGCTCCTCGACCTGTTGCATCAGCGCATAGGTTTCTTCCGGCAGCCTGCCGGTGTCGAGCGTGAAGATGCTGATCGGCAACGCGTGGCGCTGGATGAGGTCGAGCACGACCATGTCTTCAGCGCCGAAGCTGCTGGAGAACGCGGCCGGCGGCAGGTCGGCAGCCGCTCGCAACACCGCGAGCGCCGAGTCGATACGTTCAATCACAAACGGGCTCCTGACGCCGCACGGCGACGGAAGTAAGGCAGCGGCTGATCGACGCTGGACTGATAGACGTCCGTGAACGTGCGCAGCGCAGCGACGGCGGTCTCCGCATGCTGGTCCGCACGCAGGGCGAACGATGTGAATCCGACGCGGCGAAGATAAAAGAGCTGATCGACCAGCACGTCGCCGATCGCGCGCAGGTCGCCGCGAAATCCGTAACGCGTCCGCAGCAAGGTTGCAGTGGAAAAACCTCGTCCGTCCCTGAAGACCGGGAAATCGACCGCGATCAGCGCAACGGCGCTCGTGAATTCTGCGAGTTGGCCGGGTTCGCTATCAGCCGCGAGCCATACCCCCACGCCCTCGCGCTGGGCTGGCGTCAGGCCAAGGTAGGTAGCCAAGGGAACCACGTCACCCGCAGCAAGCGTGTGCGCGGCCGTTTCGCGCACGAGCCGCGCCGTGTCGGCCGTCCAGGTACCGTCGGCGCGCAGGATCATGTTGCTCATGCGGCCTCCAGCGTGTGCTTGTCCTTGCGCGTTGCGTACACGCCCTGCTTGAACGGCTCGAGGCCAATCCGCGCGACGGTTTCGACAAACCGCTCACCCTCGTCGCGCCGCGCAACGTAAACGCCGATCAACTGCTGGACTACATCCGCAACCTCATCGGCGCCAAACGACGGCCCGATGACCTTGCCGATAGCGACACGCCCACGTCCGGCGGTAGAGCCGTCGGCGCCGCCGATCGACACCTGGTACCACTCGGCGCCGTCCTTGTCGACGCCGAGGATGCCGATATGGCCGACATGATGATGGCCGCACGAGTTCATGCAGCCCGAGATATTCAGGTTGATCTCGCCGAGGTCATAGACGTAATCGAGATCATCAAAGCGTTGCTGGATCGCCTGCGCGATCGGGATCGACTTGGCGTTGGCCAGGCCGCAGAAGTCGCCGCCCGGGCAGGCAATGATGTCGGTGAGCAGGCCGATGTTGGGCGTGGCAAGGCCGGCCGCGCGCACTTCCTGCCACAACGCGGACAACTGGTCGACCCGCACATCGGGCAGAACCAGGTTCTGCTCGTGCGTGACGCGCAGTTCGCCGAAGCCGTAACGTTCGGACCAGTCCGCGACCAGGTCCATCTGTTCGGCGGTGGCATCGCCCGGCGCCGTACCCGTTTTCTTGAGCGACAGCACGACCGCGCGATAACCCGCCACGCGATGCGCGCGCACGTTGCGCTCGATCCAGCGTGCGAACACCTTGTCGCCGCGCAGATCGATCGTATCGTCCAGGCCTTCGACGTACGCAAACGGCACGAAGAACGCGGAAACGCGAGCGTATTCCTCGTCCGGCACGGTGGCCGGGCCGCCGGTCAGGTGCGCGAAGTCTTCCTCGACCTGGCGCGTGAACTCTTCCGCCCCCAGCGCGCGCACGAGAATCTTGATGCGTGCCTTGTAGATGTTGTCGCGCCGGCCGTAGCGGTTATAGACCCGCAGGATGGATTCGCAGTAGTTGAGGTACTCCTGCCACGGCAGGAACTCGCGAATCACGGTGCCGATCATCGGCGTGCGCCCCATGCCGCCGCCGACAGAAACGCGAAAACCTTTGTCGCCGTTCGGTGCCCGTACCGCGAACAGACCGATATCGTGGAACGCGGTAGCCGCGCGATCTTCGCGGCTGCCGGAGACGGCAATCTTGAACTTGCGCGGCAGATACGCGAACTCCGGATGCAACGTGCTCCACTGGCGCAGGATCTCGGCGAGCGGGCGCGGATCGATGATTTCGTCCGCGGTGATGCCGGCAAACTCGTCGCTGGTGATGTTGCGCACGCAGTTGCCGCTGGTCTGGATGGCGTGCATTTCGACGCTGGCCAGATCGGCCAGGATGTCGGCCGTTTCTTCCAGCTTGACCCAGTTGAACTGGATGTTCTGGCGCGTGGTGAAGTGGCCATAACCGCGGTCATAGCGGCGCGCAATGTGCGCGAGCATGCGCATCTGCTGTGCCGACAACATGCCGTATGGCACCGCGATGCGCAGCATCGGGGCGTGGCGCTGGAGATAGAGGCCGTTTTGCAGCCGCAGCGGGCGGAAGTCGTCTTCGCTCAGGGTGCCGGCCAGATGCCGCTCGAGCTGGTTGCGGTACTGCGCCACCCGCTCCTGCACGATGCGTTGGTCGAAAGTGTCGTAGCGATACATCTGCGCGTCCTCAGCCCAGCACCAGCCGAACGCCAATGCCGACCAGCATCGTGGAGAGCGCCAGCCGCAGCGCGCGCTCCGGCAGGCGGTGCGCCACCGCCGCGCCAAGATGGATGGCCGGCACCGAGCCGATCAGCAGCATGCCGAGCATCGACCAGTTGACGTTGCCGAGCGAAACGTGGCCGAGGCCGGCAACCAGCGTGAGCGGCACTGCGTGTGCGATGTCGGACCCGACGATCTGTCGTGTCGGCAGGAGCGGATACAGGAAGAACAAAGCGACCACGCCGATCACACCGGCACCCACCGACGTCAGCGTCACCAGCGTGCCGATCACCACACCGATCGCAATCGTCGGCGCCGGTCGTGTCAGACGCGTGTCGCTCACAGCGAGATACCCCGACCCGCCGCCGGCGGTCGCCAGGCCCGCGAAGGAGGTCGTTCCGGCGAGCAGCCGCTGCCCAAGCGCCTGGATTTGCGTCTTGAACACCAGCGCCCCTGCTGTGAGAAAAAGCGCAACACCGAGCGTGCGCTTGACGATGTCCGCAAACAACACCGAATCGGGCTTCAGGACATGCACCGCGCCGAGCGTGATCAGCGCTGCCGGTACGCTGCCGGCGACGAGCAGACCGGTGATGCGCCATTGGACGCTGCCGCGGCGCGCATGCGCGACCGCACCGCTCGCCTTGGTGAGCGAGGCGAAAAGCAGATCGGTGCCGACCGCAACCTGGGCCGGCACGTTGAAGACGAGCGTCAGCAACGGCGTCATC
>DASQAE010000696.1:0-10601 GCA_035635915.1 Burkholderiaceae bacterium
ACGCCAGAGAGTGCGCCGCTTCCCGCACCGGCGATCAACGCGCCTGGAACGCCGAGCATCCGCCGCAGCAGCGCGCCAAGGATCACACCAACGATCACGAACGGAACAAGCACGCCGATCACGCTCTCGCCGGCATCGATCTTGTGCTTCGAAACACCGACCGGCGCAGGCAGGCCTTCGCCTTCGATGAGGCGCGTAAGTGCATCGACGGCGCCATTCAAACCACCGCCGAAGTCGCCGCTCTTGAACCGCGGGGCGATCTCTTCGCGAATCACCCGCTTGGCGGCAAGATCCGGCACCGCACCCTCGAGCGCGCGCGCAACCGCGATCCACACCTTGCGGTCGTCCTTCGCGACAACGATGAGAAGCCCGTCACCGACACCGGCGCGGCCGATTTTCCAGGCGTCCCCAACCCGATTGGCGAAGTCGGCGATCGGCTCCGGCTGCGTGCTCGCCACCATCACGATTGCAAGCTGCGATCCGTGCGCGGTTTCGAACGCGGCGAGTTTGTTCTCCAGCGCCTGTTTGTCTTGTGGCCGCAGCGTCCCGGTTGTATCCGTCACGCGCGCGAGCGGCGGGACCGTCAACAGTCCGTCAGGACCACGAGCGTCGGCAGCGAGCGCAAGCACGCACCACGCAGCGAGCAGCAACGCAACAATCCAACGCCACACCGCGCGGTTGTTTTCCTCTCCCGCACGCGGGGAGCGGTTGGGGCTGGGGCCGAAGGCCGCCACGCTCACTTCTTGGTCTTGCCGAAATCCACCGTAGGTGCCTTCTTGAGCTCGGCCTCATTGTCGACCGCGAACTGCGCCTTTTCCTTGTAGCCGAACGCCATCGCGGTCAGGTTCTGCGGAAACTGGCGCACGAACACGTTGTAGTCCTGCACCGCCTTGATGTAGCGATTGCGCGCGATGTTGATGCGGTTTTCGGTCCCTTCGAGCTGAGTGCGCAGATCCTGGAAGCCCTGGTTGGCCTTCAGACTCGGATAGTTCTCGACCGTCACCAGCAATCGCGAAAGCGCTGACGACAATTCGCCCTGCGCCTGCTGGAACTTCTGCAACGCCGCCGGATCGTTGACGAGTTCGGGCGTTGCCTGGATCGAGGTCGCCTTGGCGCGCGCTTCGATCACGCGCGTCAGCGTTTCCTGTTCGAAATTGGCTTCGCCTTTGACGGTGTTGACGATGTTCGGGATGAGATCGGCACGGCGCTGATATTGCGACAGCACTTCTGCCCAGCTCGCCTTGATGCCTTCATCACGGCTCTGAATTTCGTTGTAGCCGCAGCCCGCAAGCACGGTGGCCAGCACAAACGTCGAAAACACACGTAGCAGTTGTTTCATTACTCCTCCAGGAAATGCACGAAACGGCCCTGATGTGGGAATGGTTTGGGACTATTTCAACCGCCAAGCGCGGAGGAAATGATGGATTACGGCTTGGGGCGAGCGAGGCGTCGAGCAATGACTGCTTCGTAGTCGCGCCAAACCCGTGTGGCGGTCGCGGTACGGCCGTCGGCCTCGAGTTGCAAGATCAGCGCACGCAAGCGGCGCCCCGTCGCGGCCCGTTTTGCAGGATCGACTTCTTCCTCGCTCGCGAGCAGTCGTTCCAGCTCCGCGAGCCGCTCGACTTGGGGCGGTATGAAACCCGCATTCTTCATGATCCTGAAGGCGATGCGTTCTTCTTCCGGCACGAGCGCGTCGTCATCCAGTTCGAGCGGTCTACCCGCACCCGGAAGGTTGTCGAAGTCGCCGCGCGCGATCGCTTCGGTGATGCGGTTTTCGACCACGAGCGCGAATCCCGGCAGGACTGGCTTGGCCATGCAAGGATGCTAGCCGATCCGGTCGCAGCGGCGTCCCACCCGTAGAATCGGCGCCATGCAGGCGCGCGCAAGCCATGACATCAGAAAGGCGCTGGCCCAGTTCGCGACCGGGGTGACGGTCGTCACCACACGCGCCGCCGACGGTGCACCGACCGGATTGACCGTCAATTCGTTCAACTCGGTGTCGCTCGATCCCCCGCTCGTTCTGTGGAGCCTCGCGCACAAGGCGCAGAGCCTTGACGCTTTTCGCAAGTGCGAGCGCTACCTGGTCCATGTGCTTGCGGTAAACCAGCTCGACCTCGCGGGCGTGTTCGCTACCCGCGGCGCCGACAAATTCGCCACCACACGCTGGCACCCAAATGCCGCGGGCTTGCCGCTGCTCGAAGGCTGCGTCGCCTGGTTCGAGTGCGGCAACCGGCGCCAGTACGACGAAGGCGACCACGTGATCATGGTCGGACGCATCGACGAGTTTGCAATTCTCGGCGGTGCACCGCTCATCTTTCACGACAACCGCTACGTGCGCAGGGTCGAAGAGGCGCCTTTGCCGCGCGCGCTGCGCTCGCCCTGGGAGTGACGATGGCGCGCCGGATCTGGGACATCTCGCCGTCGATTGCGCCGGGATATCCGGTTTTCCCGGGCGATACTCAGTTCTCGATGAGCTGGACGTGGACGCTGGAACCTGGCTGCCCGGTCAACGTCTCCGAAATCACGCTGTCGCCGCACACCGGCGCACACACGGATGCACCACTGCACTACGACCGCGCGGGCGCATCGATCGGCGAGGTGCCATTGGATGCGTATCTGGGGCCGTGTCGCGTGATCCACGCGCTTGGCGTTCGGCCACTCGTTGAGCCAACACACCTGGCGCGTCGCCTCGATGGCACGCCACCACGCGTGTTGGTTCGTACCTATCAGGCAACGCCGGCGGAGTGGGACTCGGATTTCACCGCGCTGGCACCCGCCTCGCTCGAGTTGCTGCATGATCGCGGGGTGCGCCTGATCGGTATCGATACTCCGTCGCTCGACCCGGAACAGAGCAAGTCGCTCGACAGCCATCAGGTGGTGCGGCGGCACAACATGGCGATCCTCGAAGGCATTGTTCTGGACTCGGTGGCCGAAGGCGATTACGAACTGATCGCGTTGCCGCTCAAGTGGCTGGGACTCGACGCGAGTCCCGTGCGCGCGGTGTTGCGGGAGCTATAACTCCTCGATGACCCGCGACGACTGCCTCGAGGCCGACCGCAACGATCCGCTTGCCGCGCACCGGCAGCAGTTCGTGCTTCCCGATGACGTGCTGTATCTCGACGGCAATTCGCTCGGGGCGCTGCCGCGTGCCACCGCCGCCGCGGTTACGCGTGTGATCGAGCAGGAGTGGGGCGCGCGCCTCATCCGCGCCTGGAACGATGCGGGTTGGATGGACGCGCCGCGGCGTGTCGGCGCAAAGATCGCAAAGTTGATCGGCGCACTTCCGCACGAAGTGTTGTGCGCCGATTCGACGTCGATCAATCTCTTCAAGGTGCTCGCCACCGCGCTGCGCCTGCAGGCCGACCGACCGCAGGTTTCGATGCGCGAGCGGCGCGTGATCCTGTCGGAGCGCAGCAATTTCCCGACCGATCTGTACATCACGCAGGGGCTCGCCGACTGGCTCGGCGGCAGGTACGAGATTCGCCTGGTGGAATTCAGCGAAATCGCGGCGGCGATCGACGATAGCGTGGCCGTGGTTCTGCTCACCCACGTCAATTACCGCACCGGCGCCAAACATTCGCTCACGCCGGTGACGTATCGCGCGCAGGAAGCGGGCAGCCTGATGATCTGGGATCTCGCACATTCGGCAGGTGCGGTGCCGGTCGATCTGAACGCGGCGCGTGCCGACTTCGCGGTCGGATGCGGCTACAAGTACCTCAACGGTGGGCCCGGCGCGCCTGCCTTCCTTTATGTGGCCGACCGGCATCAGAAGGCGATGGCCGAGCTGCGTTTCGTGCAGCCGCTGTCGGGTTGGATGGGTCATCGCGCGCCGTTCGATTTTGCTTCCACTTATGAGCCCGCGCGTGACATCGATCGTTATGGCGTGGGTACGCCGTCGATCCTCGCGCTCGCCGCACTCGAGTGCGGCGTCGACACGTTGCTCGCCGCCGGCATGGAAGCGGTGCGCGCAAAGTCGGTGCGGCTGACCGAACTGTTCCTGCGCCTGGTCGAGGAACGATGCGCGGGCCATGGGCTGGATCTCGTCACGCCGCGCGATGCGTCCTACCGCGGCAGCCAGGTCTGTCTGGCGCACGAGCACGCCTGGCCGGTGATGCAAGCACTGATCGCGCGCGGCCTGATCGGCGATTTTCGCGAGAGCCGCGAAGGCCCCGGCATCCTGCGCTTCGGCTTCGCGCCGCTTTACCTGCGTTTCGTCGACGTGTGGGATGCGGTTGAAGCGCTGCGCGACGTACTTTCTACTCGCGCGTGGGACAAGCCGGAGTTCCAGCAGCGCAAGCGTGTGACGTGATGAGCGCATCCACGCCTGCGATGCTGGGCGATGACGACATCCCGGCGGCCGATCCCGGTGCCGTCCGCTACGCCGACTATCTTCAGCTTGACGCGATACTGAATGCGCAGTGTCCGCGTTCGAACGATCCGAACGAGTGGCTGTTCATCATCCAGCACCAGACCAGCGAGTTGTGGATGAAACTTGCGTTGATCGAGTTGCGCGGCGCGCGTAATGCCATCGCGGCCGACGAACTGGCGCCGGCTTTCAAGATGCTCGCGCGCGTCGCACGCATCATGGAGCAGCTGGTGCATGCGTGGGACGTGCTGTCCACGCTCACGCCGTCCGAGTACAGCGCGATCCGGCCGCATCTCGGGACCAGCTCCGGCTTTCAGTCGTGGCAGTACCGCGAGATCGAATACATCCTGGGCAACAAGAATCCGGCGCTGCTCAAGCCGCACGCCGATCGCGCCGATATCCATCTACAGCTGGAACAGGCATTGGCCGCTCCGTCGCTGTATGACGAGGCGCTGGCGCTGCTCGCTCGCGCCGGCTTTGCCATTGCACCGCACGTGCTGGCGCGCGACCGGCGGTCGCCTTATCAGTCGGACGTTTCGGTCGAGGCAGCGTGGCTTGTGGTCTACCGGCAGCCCAAGGAGCATTGGGGCCTGTATGAATTGGCGGAGGAACTGGTCGATCTCGAAGATGCGTTTCGCCAGTGGAGGTTTCGCCACGTGACCACGGTCGAGCGCATCATCGGTTTCAAACGCGGCACCGGCGGCACGAGCGGCGTTGCCTACCTGCGGCGAATGCTGGATGTGGTTTTGTTCCCCGAGTTATGGAAGGTGCGCACCGATTTGTAGTCGCGGTGCGACGCAGTGGGAGGAGGTAAACCATGACGTTCATCAAGCCGTACATCATCCGCCTGTCTCATTGCGATCCGACCGGCTACGTCTTTTATCCGCACTACTTCCACATTTTTAATGCGCTGGTCGAAGACTGGTTCTACGAGGGCCTCGAGTTCGCCTTCGACAAACTGCTGATGGAGCGCCGCCTCGCAGTGCCGAGCGTCAAGCTCGAGACCACGTTTCTGAAGCCGACCCGCATGGGCGAGACCGTGGATTTCTGGTTGACCGTGAGCCATCTCGGACGCAGCTCGATCCGCTTCACGATGGGCGTGGACAAAGATGGCGAACAGCGCGTGCGCATGAACCGCGTGATCGTGTGCGTCGATCAGCGCAGTGGCAAGGCGGTGCCGATCCCCGACGACATGCGCGAGAAGATCCAGGCGTTCATGGTGGGCTGACGCCGGCGCGTGTCAGTGCGGCTGCGGCTGTGCCGGCTGCGCGACGGTTCCCGGGCGGCGCAGACGCGCCATCTCGAAGTCGTACGCGGCGAGAAACGCGCGGTTGAAAGATTCGTCGAAGCCGCCCGGACCACCGGCGATCTCGTGTAGCTGCTCCATGAACGCGTCCCACAGCGCGGCCTTGCGCCGCGCCGGCATCAGCGAATCGAACATGCCGCCCGACGTGAGTTTTTTCTCCAGCAACGCCGGGTCGAGGCGCGCCAAAAGCTGCTGTGCCGCTGCCCGCATCGCAAACATCGTGGCCCGCATGTGCGCCTCGAGTTCGCCCGAGGTTTCCTCGACCGCCGCCGGACCGGCAAGAAAGGTCGGAAGGGGTGGTTTGACGAGCGCCGTGATCGCGCGCGCGTCATCAAGCGCGAATTTGAGCGGGTTGTTGTTCTTTGAACGGATCGACGCAAGGTCGGCGTCGGAGTCGCGTCGGACGAGCATGCGCAACCCAAGTTGCTTGCGCAGCGCCGTCACCGCACCGCGCACCACTGCACCGATCGTACGCATCATCTCGGGCCGCAACCCGTGCGGCAACTCGAGTTGCATACGGGCGCCTTCTTCGAACGCAGCCCAAAGTTCTGCCGGCGTCGCGGGTGGACCACCTGCCGCCGCCACTGCGCTGCGATCGATCACGATGCGCGTGCGCTCTTCCGCATCGGCGCCTTCGTCCCAGCTGACTTCCTCCTCGGCCAGCGCGGGTTGGGGATCGCCAATGTCCGCGCCCACGATGTAGTGAGCGATCTGAATCCGATCGCCCGGATTCAGTTCGACGCGTTGCCCCGACTGCAGCACACGGTTGTTGACCGCGATCGGGTTGGGACTTCCCATGTCTTCGACGAAAAAATGACCCTCGGCAAAACTCACGTGGGCGTGAAATCGCGACACCGTGCGCCTTGGATCGGGCAGCTTCAGGCGTGCGCTGTCGGCACGACCGATCAGGCCGCCGGCCGCGTCGAAGCGCGCTACCAGTCCGGCCACCTCGCCGCCCTCGGCCGAGGACAGCACCCGCAACGTAAGAATCACCGCCTCTCCTCCACCGTCTGCGCCTCCGGGCAACGGCTGCGACCGGTCACAGCTTCTTCCGCCCAGCCGCCGCTGCCCCTTGCATCCCCTCGCGCCCAAGACGCGCGAGACGCAGCGCCAGCGGATGCGTGGGTGCGGATTTCAGCACCTCCTCGGCGCGCTCGATTGTGCACGTGTAGCGCTTCGCCACCAAACACTGGCGCGCCGCACGCAGGTTCTCGTGGACCCAATTGGGCGCGCCCGCCACACTTTCCGGGTCGCTCGCGGGCTTGGCCGCCTCGACTCCCGGGGCGGACCCACCGACCGGAGCGGGGACGACCGCCAACGGCCGGGAGGTTTCCGATGCGATTTCGGGGGTTGGCACAGACGTCGGCACCGCTGGTGCCGTCGAAACAGTCTTGCGCTGCATTTTGAGCGCGAAGAAAAGCGCCACCACCACAACGACGCCAATCAATCCCCAGAAAACGGCACGGCTGCGACGCGGCGCGGCAAGTGCGATCGGACGCGGCGTCTGTAGCTTCGGCGCGACTGGCGCCGCGGGGATACGCTGCGAGTGGGTTGTCTTCGGGTCGGCCACGGTCGAAGCGGGTTGGCGGATGCCAAACAACGCGCGCAATGCGGCGATGTCCTGCGGCCGGTCTTGCGGCAGCGGCGCCAGCCCTCGATCGATGGCGGCCAGGAACTGATCGCCATAACGACCCAACCTGTCCGGCAAGCCGGCGAGTGGCGCGTAGGCGTCCTGCAGCAGGCGCCCGACCGCCTGCGGCGGCGGTTTGCCGGTGATGGCCGAATGCAGCACCGCGGCAAGCGCGTAAACGTCGGTCCACGGGCCCTGTCTCAACCCTGCGCTTTCGTCGTACTGCTCGATCGGCGCGTAACCCGGCTTGAGAATTACCGTGAGCGCCTGCGTCTGCTCACCGATCACACGCCGCGCCGCGCCGAAATCGAGCAGCAGCGGCCTCGGCTGCGGTCCGTCTCCGCCGAGCAGCAGGATGTTGTCCGGCGCGACGTCGCGATGCAGGCAATTCTCCCGGTGCAGCAGTGCAAGCGCATCGAGCAAGGGTTGGACCAGCGCGCGCAGCCAAACTTCATCTGGTGGCGCGATACCGCGCGCGGCACGTGCGCGCAGCGCCTGTTTCAGCGTCCCGCCCTCGTAGAGCGGCATTGCCATGTATGCCGTGCCGTTGGCCTCGCAGAAGCGGTGCACCTTCACCAGCGCAGGATGGTCGAATTGCGCCAGCAGCTGCGCTTCGTTGATGAAGCTGCGCAGACCCGCCAGAAACGTCTGCACGTATTCGCCCGACTTCACCGACACGCGTTGCGTTTCACTGCGGGCAGCGAGCACCGTCGGCATGTATTCCTTGAGCGCAACGGTCCGGCGCAACGAATGGTCGTGCGCTCGGTAGACGATGCCGAATCCACCCTCGCCGATCGTGTCGAGGATCTCGAATTCGTTCACACGCGCACCGACCGGCAATACCGCAGTCGAGCGCGCGCCAAGCGACGGCGCTGCAATCGCAACACGCGGATCGTTCGTGACGTTGTCGGAGAAGCCTGGGTCGCTCATGGCTGCCGGCGCACTGCTGCGTTTCCGCGGACCAGTCTAGGAGGGGTGTTCGTCCGCCAACGCTTGAATTGGCCGCCTGGAGCGGCGCGATTTGAGACGTAGAATCGATCGCCCACCGCAGCTGCAGCCTTGTTTCCAGAGGAATAGCTCATGAACGCCCCCCAGAAAGCCGCACGCCTGAAGGCCGAGTTCAAGTGGGACGATCCACTGCTGCTCGACACGCAGTTGGACGAGGACGAACGCCTTGTGCGCGAGGCCGCTGCGCGTTACGCCCGCGACAAACTTGCGCCGCGTGTGCTGGAAGCGTTCCGGCAGGAGAAAGCAGAGCCATCGATCTTTCGCGAAATGGGCGCGCTCGGGTTGCTCGGACCGACGCTGCCGGCCGATTATGGCGGCCCCGGACTGAACTATGTCTGTTACGGGTTGATCGCGCGCGAGATCGAGCGCATCGACTCCGGCTATCGCTCGATGATGAGCGTGCAATCGTCGCTGGTCATGCTGCCGATCTACGAGTTCGGCTCGGAAACGCAGCGACGAAAATACCTGCCCAAACTCGCCACCGGTGAATGGATCGGTTGCTTTGGGTTGACCGAACCGAATCACGGCTCCGATCCGGGCAGCATGGAGACGCGCGCGCGCAAGGCGGACGGCGGTTTCCGCCTTACCGGTGCCAAGACGTGGATCTCGAACTCGCCGTTTGCCGACCTGTTCGTCGTATGGGCCAAGAACGACGCCGGCACGATCCGCGGTTTCATTCTCGAAAAAGGCATGAAGGGTCTCTCTGCGCCGCCGATTCACGGCAAGGTCGGACTGCGTGCGTCGACGACGGGTGAAGTGGTGATGGACGACGTGTTCGTGCCCGCGGAAAACGAACTGCCGAACGTCGAAGGCCTCAAAGGGCCGTTTACCTGCCTGAACTCGGCGCGCTACGGCATTGCCTGGGGGGCACTTGGCGCGGCCGAGGACTGCTGGTTTCGCGCGCGCCAGTATGTGCTCGATCGCAAGCAGTTCGGGCGGCCGCTGGCGGCCAACCAGTTGATCCAGAAAAAACTCGCCGACATGCAAACCGAGATCACGCTCGGACTGCAGGGCTGCCTGCGTCTCGGCCGGATGAAGGATGAAGGCACGGCGTCGGTCGAAATCACCAGCATCATGAAGCGCAATTCGTGCGGCAAGGCGCTCGATATCGCGCGCCTGGCGCGCGACATGATGGGCGGCAACGGCATCTCCGACGAATTCGGCGTTGCGCGGCACCTGGTGAACCTGGAGGTCGTGAACACCTACGAGGGCACGCACGACATCCACGCGCTGATCCTCGGACGCGCTCAAACGGGGATCCAGGCGTTTTCGTGAAAGCAGGTGGTGCGCGGAGGTTGAACACCGTGGCGCAACGCTGCGCGTGGGTGGCCTCGGCGCTGTTCGCGCTGGCGTCGCTTGCAAACGCGCAGGCGCCGGCGCGCGTGTCGTTGGAGGAACTCGCGCACACCCGTATCGACGGCGACCGCAGCGCCGTGTGCGTGCAGATTGCACGCATCGAACTGGGCGCGACGCCCGAGGTTGCGACCGCGGACGAATGCGCGAGCAAACGCGCCGATCGCCCGATTACAAATGCACGTTTCGAAATCGGCTCGATCAGCAAGGTGTTTGTCGGCCTACTGATCGCCGAGATGGTCGAACGCGGCGAGATGAAGCTCGACGAGCCGCTCGAAGCCGTGGTGCCCAAGGGCACCGTCATGCCGCAGAGCGCGGCGAGGCCGATCACGCTGACCGACCTGCTCACGCACACGTCCGGGTTGCCGCGGCTTCCGCCCGGATTCGCACCCAGCGCTGGGTTGGCGAATCCGTATTTCGACGTTACGCCCGCGATCATCTACGGTGATCTCTCGAAGGTAGTCCCGCCCGGGCCGCTGCCGCAGCCGTACGCATATTCGAACTGGGCCTTCATGATCCTGTCAGACGCGGCCGCGCGGCGGGCCGGCAAACCGTTCGATCAGTTGCTGCGCGAGCGCGTGCTCGGCCCGCTCGCAATGAACGATACGGTGGTAGCACGCAACGATCGCGTCGTCGCCGGCCGCACCTCGTTTGGAGCGCGGACGCCCAACTGGGATTTCCCGGTGAACTTCGCCGGCGTTGGAGGTATCCGCTCCACGCTCGCCGACATGGTGCTGTTTGCGCGCGCCATGCTCGGCGAGGTGCCGAAGAGCGCGCCCGCAAGTCTCAAGCGCGCGCTTGTTGCCTCGCGCACGAAACTGCGCACGGCCAACGACACGCTCGATCTCGGCTTTGCCTGGCACCTGTTGAAGCGCGGAGGCGGAGACCTCTTGTCCCACCACGGCATGACCGGCGGTTTTTCTTCCAGCCTCGTCATC
>DASQAE010000697.1:0-6336 GCA_035635915.1 Burkholderiaceae bacterium
ACCGCCGGCTCGGGCATGCGCGCGCAAACAATCCAACGGTGATTCACTGCGCTGTCGATCTGGAGACACACCGTCCGGCCGACGTGCCACGTGAGCCGGTGATCGTCACGATCTCGCACCTAACGCGCGAGAACGTCGCGCGCAAGATGGTGCTGGAGTCGCTGCAAGCGTTCGCGCTGTTTCATGCGCGTCATCCACGCTATCGGATGCACGTGGTCGGGCACCACGGCGACGCGGTCGACATGATCCGCGCAAAGATCGCCGCGCTCGGCATCGCAGACGCGGTCGAGCTTCCAGGTCGCGTGTCTTTTGAGCACAAACTGAAACTGTTGCAGAGTGCGACGGCATACCTGCAGCCCTCGCGCTGCGAAGGCTTTGGCCTCGCAATTCTCGAGGCCGAGGCTTGCGGCTGTCCGGTCGTCACCAACCACGAAGCCTGCATCGTGGAGATCAGCGGCGATGCGGCCGTCTACGGCGACACGCCGGCGCAGATGGCCGATGCACTCGCACGCCTGGCGGATGACGAACCGTACTGGCGCGAGGTGCGCGCGCGTTGCCTCGCCAACGCGCGCCGATATTCGTTTGAGGTGCGGCGCGCGAAGCTGCGCGACCTGTTGGCTTCGCTCAACCTGCTCCCTGGCCCAGCGCCCAGCGCATCGGCACGGCTTAGCGCGCGCTGAGGCCGACACGACATGTGCGGAATCGCGGGTTATTCCGGGGCTTTCGAGCGCGGACTGCTCGCACGCATGAACGCGGCTATCGCGCATCGTGGGCCCGACGGCACCGGCGACTATTTTTCTTCCGACGGTTCGATCGGCCTGACGCATCGCCGGCTGGCGATCATCGATCTATCGCCCACCGGCGCACAGCCGATGACCGATGCCGCAACCGGCGTCACCATCACCTACAACGGCGAGATCTACAACTATCGCGAGTTGCGCGCCGACCTGGAACACGCGGGTGCGGCGTTCTTCGGACGCTCCGACACTGAGGTCATCCTGCGCCTGTACCTGGCGCGCGGGCGGGCGGCGTTGCCGCTGCTCAATGGCATCTTCGCGTTCGCGCTCTGGGATCCGCGCGATCGTTCGCTCCTGGTCGCACGCGATGGCCCGGGCGTGAAGCCGCTTTATTACGTGCAGACGCGAGGCGGGTTTTTATTCGCGAGCGAACTGAAGGCGCTGCTTGCCTGCCCGGACGTCGATCGGACTCTCGATCCGCGCGCGGTATGGCTGCACCTGACTTTCCTTTGGGCACCGACGCCGTACACGATGCTTGCCTCGGTACGCAAGCTCGAGCCGGGAACGGGATTGCAGGTGCGCGACGGCCGGGTGGTCGATCAGTGGCGCTTCTATGAACTGCCGTACCCGAGTCCGAGGTTTACCGGCGACACTGAGGCGGCTGCTGCGGCCGTGCGTGCGGCGCTTGATACATCGGTGCGGCGCCAGATGGTCGCCGACGTGCCGGTCGGCGCATTCCTTTCCGGCGGCCTCGATTCAAGTGCGATCGTTGCTTATGCGCGCCGTCACGTGCCCGATCAGCGCATCCAGTGCTTCACGATCGAGACCACGACCTCGGCCGAGGAAGAAGGGTTCGTCGATGACCTGCCGTACGCGCGGCGTGTGGCGCAGCACCTCGACGTCGATCTGCACACGATCCGCGTCGGGCCGGAGATCGTCGATCATTTCGAGCGCATGGTGCGTCACCTGGACGAACCGCAGGCCGACCTTGCTCCGCTGAACGCGCTTTTGATCTGCGAGCTTGCGCGCGCGCACGGCATCAAGGTGCTGCTCTCGGGCGCCGGAGGCGACGATGTTTTTACCGGCTACCGCCGTCACTATGCGTTGATGCAGGAGCGGTATTGGGACTGGCTGCCAGCGCCCGCGCGAGCATTGTTGGGAGCCGCCGCGCGCCGTTTACCGGGCAGCGTCCCGCTGTTACGCCGGGTGCGGCGTGCGTTCGCCGACGCTGGGCTGGACGGGGACGCGCGGCTTGCGAGCTACTTTGCATGGCTGACGCAATCCGAATCGGCGCCGCTCCTGGCGCCGGCGCTGATCGATCAATTGCGCGACTGGTCGCCCCTTGAGCCATTGACGCAAGGCCTGCGTGGCGTGGCCACAGAAACGGACCGGCTCAATCGCATGCTGTTCCTCGAAGCGAAGTATTTCCTGTGCGATCACAACCTCAATTACACGGACAAGATGGGCATGGCCGTGGGGGTCGAAGTGCGAGTGCCGTTTCTCGATCCCGATCTGATGCGGCTGGCCGCAGCCCTTCCCGCCGAGTACAAACAGCGCGGCACCGAAGGCAAGTGGATTCTCAAGCAAGCGATGGAACCGGTCCTTCCACGTTCCGTTATCTATCGTCCCAAGACCGGTTTCGGCGTGCCGTTGCGCCGTTGGTTACGCAATGAATTGCGCGAGCGAGTTGCAGATCTGCTGTCCGAGCGTAGCCTTGCGGCCCGCGGCCTGTTCGCTCCCGCGGCGGTGAAACGCTTGCAGCAGATGGACGCAGCCGGACGGATCGATGCGGCCTATCCACTGCTCGCCCTTTGCGCGATCGAGCTGTGGTGCCGCATCTTCATCGACAACAACAACTGAACCATGCTCCAGCTGCTGCAGAACCTTGGCACAGGTGAAACGCTGCTTGCGGACGTGCCCGCGCCAAAGAGCGCACGCGGCGCGCTGCTGATTGCAACGACGCGCAGCGTCGTGTCGGCAGGCACCGAACGGATGCTGGTGGATTTCGGCCGGGCGTCGCTTTTCGACAAGGCGCGCCAGCAGCCGGAAAAAGTGCGCCAGGTGCTCGACAAGGTGCGCACCGATGGTCTGTTCGCAACCGTCGATGCAGTGCGCAGCAAACTCGATCAGCCGCTTGCGCTCGGATACTGCAACGCCGGCGTGGTGCTCGAAGTCGGCGCCGGGGTCGATGGATTTGCGGTCGGCGACCGGGTTGTGTCCAACGGTCCACACGCGGAGATCGTGTGCGTACCGAAGAACCTTTGCGCGCGCATTCCGGACGATGTTGCGGAGGAACCGGCTGCGTTTACGGTCTTGGGAGCGATCGGCTTGCAGGGGCTGCGCCTCGCCGCGCCGACTCTCGGGGAGTGTTTCGTCGTCACGGGGCTCGGCCTGATCGGGCTGATGACCGTCCAGCTGCTGCGTGCGCATGGATGCCGCGTACTCGGCATCGATCTCGATCCTGCCAAGCTTGCACTCGCCGCGCGTTTTGGAGCCGAAACGTGCGACCTGTCGCGGGGCGAGGATCCGGTTGCGCGTGGCCTGGCCTTTTCCGGTGGCCGCGGTGTCGACGGCGTTATCGTTGCCGCGTCGACCCAGTCGAACGAGCCGATCGCGCAGGCGGCGCGCATGAGCCGCAAGCGCGGCCGCATCATTTTGGTTGGTGTAACCGGACTTGCGCTGAATCGGGCCGATTTTTACGAGAAGGAACTCACGTTCCAGGTTTCGTGCTCCTACGGTCCGGGGCGTTACGACGCGGCGTACGAACAGCAAGGCAACGACTATCCGCCCGGTTTCGTGCGCTGGACCGAGCAGCGCAACTTCGAAGCCGTGCTGGCGATGCTGGCGCAGGGCAAGCTCGACGTCGCGCCGCTGGTGAGCCATCGGTTCGCCATACGCGATGCGGCGCGCGCGTACGACGCGCTCGTCAACGAGCGATCGGCATTGGGCATCGTGCTCGAATATCCGGGCCTTGCTGGGGCAGGCGCAGCGCCCGCGCGGCATGTCGCGTTGGCAACACGCGTGGCGCCAACAGCAGGAGCCGTGGTCGCCGTGATCGGTGCGGGCAACTATGGTTCGCGCGTTCTCATTCCAGCGCTGAAGGCGGCTGGAGCGCAACTCGATACGATCGTCAGCAATACAGGCGTGAGCGCCGTGCACCACGGACGCAAGGCCGGATTCGAACAAGCTTCGACGGATGCCGAAGCGGACGTCATGCGCAACGAGCGCATCAACGCAGTGGTGATCGCCACTCGCCACGATACCCACGCGCGGTTGGCGAGCGCCGCGCTCGGCGCGGGCAAGCATGTCTTTGTCGAAAAACCTCTTGCGCTGACGCTGGAGGAGATCGACGCAGTCGAAGCCGCGTGGCACGCCGCGTCCGAACGCGGGCAGCCGCGCGTGCTCACGGTCGGTTTTAATCGCCGCTTCGCTCAGCTCGTCACGCGTTTGAAGGCACTGCTTGCGACGGTCGGCGCACCCATGGCGATCGTCTATACGGTGAATGCGGGATCGATTCCGCCCGAGCACTGGACCCAGAGCCATGAAGTAGGAGGCGGTCGCATCATCGGCGAAGCCTGCCACTTCATCGACCTGGCGCGATTCGTGGTTGGACACCCGATTGTCGCCGCGCGCATGACGACCATGGGCCGTCATCCGTCGCTGTTGGTGCGCGAGGACAAGGCAACGATCGTGCTGTCGTTCGCCGACGGCTCGATCGCCACGGTGCACTATCTCGCCAACGGCGGCAAACGTTTTCCGAAGGAGCGCGTCGAGGTGTTTTGCAACGACGGCGTGCTTGTGCTCGACAATTTCATTCGCCTGCGTGGGTACGACTGGCGCGGTTTTTCGAGCACGCGCCTCTTGCGCCAGGACAAGGGGCAGGGCGCATGCGTTGCGGCGTTCGTGCGCGCCGTGGAGCACGGTGGCGCAGCGCCGATACCGATCGACGAAATTTTCGAAGTTGCGCGGACCGTGTTGAAACTCTGAGCACGCTCGCGCCGCGCGCGATCTAACCCTGCAATTCCCTCGCCCCGGCCTTGTACCAAAACGCCAGCCAGACAAGCGGCGTGTACGCAATCAGCAGTCCGATCACGCCATCGAGTTTCCCCGCAGCGACCAGCGCCGCAATTGGAAGCAACAGGATCAGGTTGATCGCACCGACGGCGAGCGACACGACCCGGTGCTGCCCGAAGCGCCGCGCGGCGTATTGATAGGCGTGGCTGCGATGCGCATCGTAGAAGCGCTCGCGGCGCAGGACGCGGCGTACCAGTGTCACGCTCGCATCAACCACAAAAACGCCGAGCAGGATCAACCAACTCCAGAATAACGACGGATTGGCGTGCGCGGAC
The DNA here is from genome assembly GCA_035635915.1 of Burkholderiaceae bacterium. Taxonomy (GTDB): domain Bacteria; phylum Pseudomonadota; class Gammaproteobacteria; order Burkholderiales; family Burkholderiaceae_F; genus JAKANT01. The sequence goes on from DASQAE010000697.1 coordinate 5,087, forward strand.
CAGATCGCAAACACCGCGAATACGAGGCCGAGAAAACCGCTGCCCGCATCGCCCATGAATATGCGCGCCGGCGGCAGGTTCCAAAACAGGAACCCGGCAGTCGCCGCCGCGAGCAGCGCCGGAACCAGCGCATCGTTCGAACCCCCGGTGCTGAGCGACCACAGTGCCGCGCCCGGCACCGCGACGGTCACCGCTTCGATGCCGGCAATGGCGTCGATGCCGTCCATGAAGTTATAAAGGTTGAGCAACCACACCAGCAGCACTGCGGCAGCGACGTGGCCGATCCAGCCGAGTTGCAGCTCGGCGCCGAGGACAACCACCGGCGGCAGGCCGCCGATCCATGTGAGCGCCCAGGCCGCCGCGAGGAAGTGCGCGCCCAGACGCCAGCGCGCGGGAATGTGCCGGTGGTCATCGAGGAATCCGACCAACGCAACCCAGCCGCCGGCACCGATGAGCGCGATCGCGCTGTCCGCAGCGATTTCATCGGTGGCCCAGAGCCAGGCCAGCGCGACACAGAACGCGATCACGATCGCAACACCGCCGCCGCGCGGCGTCGCAACCTGATGCGAACTGCGTTCGTTCGGCTGGTCCAGCAGGCTGCGCGCCAGCGCATAACGACGCACTGCGCCGGTGATGACGATGGCCAACACGAGCACGCTCAGCGCAAGCAGGGCGGAACTCATCGCTGGATCGGCGCCACGCCTGCTGCGCGCCGCAAGCCCGTGTCAACGTCGACCGGCGGGCGCCAGCCGAGCAGGGTTGTCGTTTTGCCGATGTCGGCTTGCAACGATCCGCACAGGCGCTCGGCGATGGCTCGCTGGCCAAACACGCGTGCGATCCACGCAATACATCCAGCCGGAACCGGGATCAAGCGTGCCGGCCGCCCAAGTGCGCTCCCGAGCCGGCGCAGCAGGTCAGTCGTAGAGAGATCCTCGCCGTCGCCGGCGAGGAAGGTCTGATTGGCGGCGGCGGGATGCTCGATGCAGGTAACGATCAGATCGACCAGATTGTCCAATCCGATCAAGGTGCGCCGGTTATCGATTGCACCGAAGGGCAGCGGCACGCCGCTGCGCAATAGCCGCATCAGGCTGGCAAAGTTGGCTTTGACGCCCGGGCCGTACACGAGCGGCGCGCGGATCACGACCACCTCCATTCCGGTTGCGACCGCGAGCGCAACCAGCGTGTCTTCGGCTTCCCGCTTCGAAATGGCATAGGCATCGCGCGGCGCCGGCGGATCATCGGCGCGAAAC
>DASQAE010000698.1:0-2401 GCA_035635915.1 Burkholderiaceae bacterium
CTGCACGCCAACGGCATGCGCTTCACCGCGTTCGATAGCGCCGGTTCGACGCTGGTCGAACGCATCTACTACTCCGTCGGTGGTGGTTTTGTCATCAGCGACGAGGTGGCCGCGGATGGCAGCCTGCATCGCAAGGTGGCGCCCGACACCACCGTGCTCGCGTATCCGTTCCACTCCGGCGCCGACCTGCTCGCCCTGACCGTGCGCGAAGGGCTCTCCATCGCGGCCATCATGCGACGCAACGAGCACCATTGGCGCACCGACGCGGAGATCGACAGCGGGCTCACTGCCATCTGGGCGGCGATGCAGGCGTGCGTGGCGCGCGGCATAAAAACCGACGGTGTGTTGCCCGGCGGATTTCGCGTGCCGCGCCGTGCGCCTGCATTACATCGCAAGCTCACGTCAAACCCTGAAGCGGCGCTGCGCGATCCTCTGGCTGTGCTCGACTGGGTCAACCTGTATGCGCTTGCAGTGAACGAGGAAAACGCGGCTGGCGGTCGCGTCGTCACTGCACCGACCAACGGTGCTGCCGGCATCGTGCCGGCAGTCTTGCACTACTACTCGCGCTTCGTGCCTGGGGCAACGGAAACCGGTGTGCTGGACTTTCTGTTGACCGCCGCCGCGATCGGCATCCTTTACAAGGAGAACGCATCCATCTCGGGTGCCGAGGTGGGATGCCAGGGCGAAGTGGGCGTCGCGTGTTCGATGGCGGCGGGCGCGCTCGCTGCGGTGCTCGGGGGCACGCCCGAGCAGGTGGAAAATGCGGCCGAGATCGGAATGGAGCATCACCTCGGGCTTACCTGCGATCCGGTGGGCGGGCTGGTACAGATACCGTGCATCGAGCGCAACGCGATCGCGAGTGTCAAGGCGATCAACGCGGCGCGACTCGCGCTGGTCGGCGATGGGACCCATCACGTATCACTAGACCAGGTGATCAAGACCATGCGTGAGACCGGCGCCGACATGCAGACCAAGTACAAGGAAACCGCGCGTGGCGGGCTGGCGGTAAACGTCATCGAATGCTGATGCTGCGCTTGCCTGTTGTTGCCCTCGTTGTGCTGCTCCTCGCGGGCACGGCTCTTGGCGCACTCGCCGGTGAGCGTGGTTTCTTCGGCCTTTCGCTTGCGGTCGAACTCGACGGCGCGTCGACGAGTCCAAGCCTGCGTGAGTTGAAGGTGGTGAAGGTGCTGACGGCATCGCCGGCGGCGAGTGCCGGCATACAGCGTGGCGACTTGATCGTCGAGGTCGAAGGGCACCCGGTTGCCGGAGCCAAAGCGTTGGACTTGCAGGCGCTCATGCAGCGCGAGGTTGGCCAGCCGCTGCGGCTGCGCGTGCAGCGTGGCACGGCCGAGCCGTTTTCCGTGACGTTGATCGCAGTCGTCGGGCGCCCGGAGTGAAATCAAGTTAGCCCGCCCACAAGAACAAGCAGGGGCCGCAATGCTCATCAATTGCGTGGTGTACCAGGACGGCAAACGCATTCGCGACATTCCGGTCGACGAAATCAGTCAATGGCTCGGGCGCGGCGACAGTTTTGTCTGGGTCGCGCTGCGCGATGCGACCGACGAAGAGCTGACCGCGATGCAGAAGCAGTTCCACCTGCCCGATCTGGCGGTCGAGGATGCGCGCCACGGCCACCAGCGGCCCAAGATCGAGGAATACGCAGACTCGCTCTTCTGCGTTCTGCATCTGGTCGAACCCAAGGGCGACGAACTCAACGTCGGCGAAATGGCGATTTTCGCGGGGCGCGACTACGTGCTCTCGGTGCGCAATCGGAGCGAGCAGGGATTCCTCGGTGTGCGCGAACGCTGCGAACGCGAGCCCGAGTTGTTGCGCTTCGGGTCGAGTTTTGTTCTCTACGCGCTGATGGACGCCGTGGTCGACCGGTACTTTCCGCTCACCGACGCTTTCGAGCTCGAGATCGAATCGATCGAAGAGAAGATCTTCGAGCTCGGCGCGGCACGGTCGAACGTGCGGCGGCTGTATGAACTCAAACGCAAGGTGATGACGCTGCGCCACGCGGTGGCGCCGCTGCTGGAGGCGATCAGCAAACTCTACGGTGGCCGCGTACCGGCGTTATGCGCGCAGACGCAGGATTACTTCCGCGACGTCTCCGACCACCTTTATCGCATCAACGGCAGCATCGACAACATCCGCGACACGATCGGCACCGCAATCCAGGTCAACCTCGCGATGGTGACGATCGAGACCGGTGAAATCGGCAAGCGTCTCGCCGGCTGGGCCGCCATCTTCGCGGTAGCCACGACGATCGTCGGCATCTGGGGCATGAACTTCGAGTTCATGCCCGAGTTGAAGTGGCGCTACGGGTATCCGATGGCGCTGGGAGTGATCGCGGGGGTGTGTGGGCTGATGTATTGGTACTTTAGAAGGGCGCGGTGGTTGT
>DASQAE010000699.1:0-6828 GCA_035635915.1 Burkholderiaceae bacterium
ACCATGCCGAGCGCAAAACCGGGTTCGTCGCAACGTGGAATCTGATCGCGGCTAAACGCCCGGCGCCAGAGTTCGGTGCCCTCGGGAAGCATTTCGTTGCGTGCCAGCGCGCGCGCCACCTCGGGTGTGTCGACGAGTTCCAGCCGCACCAGCGTGGAAGGCACGATGCGAACCATTGCGCCGCACAGCGTGTCGACCGATACACCCGGTACGGTCGCATGGTCGGGGTCGAACATCCCTTCTGCCATGGGGATCTCCTGGACATTGATGCAAAAAACCAAGGGTTTGCGGCTGCTCTGGGCCGCGCAGCGGAAGCGCAACACGGCTGATCGACGCCGGAGCCCACGCTCGCACAGAGCGGATACTATTTGACCGTCCTGTTGCGGCGCTTACCTACACATCGTGTTCGATTGGGTCGGACGGGCACTCGCTGCCTATCTTTCCAAGCCGATCAGCAAGCCGAGCGGCGGCAGCGCCGACGCGCGCATGGTGGCGGAGACGCTCGAGCCCGGCGACGTGTTGCTGATCGAGGGCAACACGCGCATGAGCGCGGCGATCAAGTACCTGACGCAATCGACCTGGTCGCATGCCGCGCTTTATATCGGGCTGCGCACGGACCTGCCGCTCGTCAACGGTGAGGTCCCTTCGCTGGTCGAAGCCGACGTGCTCGAAGGGGTGCGCGCCGTGCCGCTGTCGTTTTACATCAACTTCCGCCTGCGCATCTGCCGTCCGGTGAACCTGCGGCCTTGGGATCGCGAACGGCTGGTGCAGTACGTGCTGCAGCGGCTCGGGCATCAGTACGATCTAAAGAACGTGTTCGACCTGGCGCGTTACCTGTTCCCGCTGCCGGTGCCGGCGCGACTACGGCGGCGCCTGATTGCATTCGGCAGCAGCGATGCGAGCCGCGCCATCTGCTCGACCTTGATCGCGCAAGCGTTCGGCGCGGTGCGTTATCCCATCCTGCCCATCATCTCGCGCAAGAATGACGGCAACCCCGGTCGCGCGGACCAGGTGCGCGAGCTCTGGCGCATCCGCCATCACAGCCTGTACGTGCCGCGCGATTTCGACATCTCGCCGTTCTTCGAGGTGGTCAAGCCGCGCATCGCGAAGGCGTTCGACTACCAGGACGCGCCTTGGAGCGAGGGCAACACGGTGATCATCGGCGACTCGGCGACCGAGATCCAAACCATCATGCCGAAGAAAAAACCGGGGTGAACTGACCGCGCCCGCGCGCAAGCGGGCGCACCGCATAATCGCGCATGGTCGTCCATCTTGTCGACGGTACCTACGAGCTGTTCCGCCACTTCTATGGAGCGCGGCGTTTCACCGCGGGCGAAGATCGTCCCTTCGGCGGCGCGGTGGGGGTACTGCAGACGTTGGTGCAGATGATCGAACAGGGCGCGACCCATCTTGGCGTCGCGACCGACCACATCATCGAATCGTTTCGCAACGACCTGTGGCCCGGCTACAAGACCGGCGACGGCATCGAGCCTGCGCTTTTCAGGCAGTTCCATCCCCTGGAAGAAGCGATCAGCGCGATGGGTGTGGTCGTCTGGCCCATGATCGAGTTGGAGGCCGACGATGCACTGGCATCGGCGGCGCACCTCGCCGCCGCAGATCCGCGCGTGGAGAAGGTCTGCATCTGGACGCCCGACAAGGACCTGGGGCAATGCGTCGAGGGCGATCGTGTGGTGCAGGTCGACCGTCGCAGCAAGAAGATCCGCAACGCGGAAGGAGTGCGGGAAAAGTTCGGTGTGCCGCCAAGCTTGATCCCGGACTACCTGGCGCTGGTGGGCGATGCGGCGGATGGATATCCGGGAATCACGGGGATCGGAGCGAAGGGCGCAGCGCAGATTCTCAACCGTCACGGCCCGATCGAGCAGTTTCCGCCCAACGTCCTCGGAGACAACCGCGACCTTGCGCTTCTCTTCAAGCGACTCGCAACACTACGCACCGACGCGCCTCTGTTTCGCGATGTAGACGAACTGCGCTGGCGCGGTCCGACCGACGCGTTCGCCGCGTGGACCAAACGCATGGAAGCGCCGCGCTTGCTGGAGCGCTGCCAAAAGGCGCAAATCGCCCTGGAGCGAAATGAGGTCGCGCGAACCGAGCGCGAACTTCCGTCGTTTTGATGCTCACCATGGGCCGAAGCGCCCGGCCGCTCCACCCATCTCGTGCGCTGACCGCGCCAACCGTTCGAACTGCGATTCGCGTTGCGCCAGTGCATGCGACCTCAGCTCTTCGCTCACGCCGATATCCTCCAGCATGTGGCTGCCCAATGAAGCCAGCGCCTCGAGCCGCATCCGCTGCTCGCGTTGCGCGAGCGTGGTGCGCCACCAGGAGAGAAAACGCGCGCGGATTCGATCGAGGGGCGCGCCTGCCGACGCTTCGTCGGCGCGACCGCGGGTGGAACGCGGCGCTGGATATGCGGGCGCAGCCGAGGCACCTGCACGCTGCAACAGATGTGCAGCGCTGTGGTAGTCGGGTTTCATTTTCACCTCCGCTTGGGGAACGTGGTCAGACTAGGCTTCCAGGCTCCCAGGCGGAATCGATATATTCTGGCCACTTTGGTAAGTTATGCTTACCAGCATGCCGCGCCTGCCCCTGCACACCCTGCCCGCTTTTCGCACTGCCGCCCGGCTGGCGAACCTGCGTGCCGCCGCGCAGGAGCTGCACCTGACGCACAGCGCGGTGAGTCAGCAGATCCGTGTGCTGGAAGAACAGTTGGGTTTTGCGGTGTTCGAGCGCCGCGGCCGCCGCATCGTGCTCAACGGCGCGGGCAAGGCACTGCTTGCCAGTGTCGAAAGCGCGCTCTCCGCGCTCGATGACGGGATGCAGGCCGCGGCCGCAGCCGCGACGGGCAGCGGACAGACGTTGCGTGTGACCGCGTTGCCGTCGTTCGCGCAGCGCTGGCTGCTGCCACGCATGGGACGGTGGCACGCGCGCCATCCCGACATTGCGCTCGAAATCGACGCGTCGCAGAACCTGGTGGATCTGCAGCGCGACGGTTTTCACGCCGGCGTGCGTTCGGGTCGCGGTCCGTGGCCGGGGCTGAAGGCTGAACCACTGATCGATTCGCCCTTGATTGTTGTCGGCTCACCCGCGACGGCACGCCGGCTGCTCGGCCAGGGTGATGGGGCGCTGGCCAGCGAGGCCTTGATTGGCGACGTTCCGGTCTGGCAGCACTGGTTCGCGGCTGCCGGCTTGAAAGTCAAGGTACGCCCCGTCGCCGATTTCAACGACGGCGGCTTGATGATGCAGGCCGCCGAACACGGCCTTGGCATCACACTCGCACGCGAAGTGCTGGCAGCCGATGCGCTCGCTGACGGTCGCCTCGTGCGCCTGTCTCCTGTCACCGTCGAGGTGCTGGACTCACCGGGCTACTACCTCGTTTATCCGCCGTCGTTGCGGGAGTGGCCGCCGCTCGTAGCGCTGCGCCGCTGGTTGTTCGACGAACTGGAACAGGCGCAGCGGCAATGGACCGAGCTGCGCCCTGGTACGGACCCGACGTCCAGACCACGCGCAAGGCCACGCAAGCCGGCGGCGAAACGCGCACTCAAGCGCGTGCGCTGATCGACCAACCGGCGCGAGTTCGCCACGTTCACCACGAGTACCTGACCGAATACCGCACGGTAACCTCTTCGCCCGGCGGCACCGCGACCGGGAAGTAGATGTTGCGAGCGTCCTCCTTGCGGTAGGTTTGGCTGCTCGAAACGATCTCCCAATTGGTCCAGCGATAGAGCACTTCCTTCACTTGCACTTCGACCGGCTCGTTCTTGGCGTTGCGCAGCTTGATCTCGATATCTTCACTCATCGTCCTGCGCGTCGTATCGATCCGGAAGTCGACTTGGCGCCGTTCGCCGACCACGTCGAACGCGCTGCCCATCTTCAGCAGCACCTTCTCGTTCTTGGGCGTGTGATCGATCGAGTCCTCGCCGATGAACTCCAACGTCCGATCGGCCGGATCCAGCTTGGAGACGCGCACCCGCCCGCGCGGCAGCGGCAGGCCGAGGTTGCCGCTCTCGGCGTTCTTGAACTGCAGGTACACATCGACCTGCTTGTTGCTCTGAACGCCGTAGTTGCGATCGGTAGCCGGGCTGGGCAGGAAGCCGTAGCCGCCATCGGGCCGGCCGTAATAGACGAGCGTGCGCTGGCACGGCACGCTGCGCGCAACCGGGAACAGCTCGATCTGCTTGGTGGAGTTGTCCGGCAGGCTGGTTGGCCGGCCGAGCGTGTACAGGTGGTACTCGAAGAACGACTTTTCGGCAAAACCATCGACCGCAGGCGCGCTGGCCGGAACGCGTTGTTCCTTGGCCATGAGCATCCGGCCTGCGACGGCGGCAGCACGATGCACTTCGCCCGCCACGAGCTTCAGCTTGGCGTCGGTGTAACTTGCACCCGACGTATTGATGATGCTCACCCAGGCGCCGACATCGAGCTTGCAGTCGCCGGGCCGTGCCTCGGCGAACGTGACGTTGTAGTCGGCCCACCAGGTAATGCCTTGCGTCTGGTATGCCACACGCGTGCGCTGCTTGCCGGCGTTTCTCGCGTCGACGTTCCACACCAGCGTAGGCCGCGTGATCAGGCCACCGGGCAATGCCGGCAGCTTCACGCCTGCGTTGTGCGGCAGGATCTGCAGCGTGCCGTCATCTCGCTTGAGCACGACCCCGCCTTGAGTGGAAAGCAGCGTGCCGGTGAAAGATTCGGTCGTCTGGCCGCGGATCTGGTCCACTGAGATCTGCCGATCGACGTAACGCGTCAGCAGCTTTTCCGTGCTGACCAGGTCGAACTGGAAATTCTGCTCGAGCACGGACGTGCCCTTCGGGTCGGTCAGCGACTCGAACACGACCGTCGTCGGGTCGATCAGTGCCGCCACGTCACTGAACTTGACTTCGTTGCGTCCCTTGACGACCTCGATCTCGCGCTCCTGGCGCACGACTGCGTAACCCTGGACACCGCTGCGACCAGGAAATCGATACATCTCGGGTGCGATCGATCCCGGTCCTGCGCTGGAATAAATGGTGAGCGCCGTGCCATTCGGCGGCTGCTGTCCCGCGACGTCGTTGGTGGAGGCCGCCAGGCCCGCAACCGCAGCTGCCATCGCGGTGTATTTGAAGAACGACATGAAGATCCTCACACCCGAATGAACACAGTGCGTTGAACGTAACCCGAACCGAAACGGGGTTAAGCAATATCGGCGGCGTCCTACGTCAACGGCATCGCATGGCTGACGCACCCGCACAACGTCCGTCGTCATCATCAAATCGATTCATGAGCCGCTCGAGCATGCATGCGGCTCCTGCAGGAGGTCGACATGCCACGCGCCATCTGGAAAGGTGCCATCAGCTTCGGGTTGGTCCATGTGCCCGTCGCCCTTTATCCCGCTTCCTCGGACACCGGGATCGACTTCGACAGGCTCGACAAACGTTCGATGGATCCGGTCGGCTACAAGCGGGTCAACAAGCGCACAGGCAAGGAAGTCGACCGGGCGAACATCGTCAAGGGTGTCAAGGTGGACGGCGGCGACTACGTCGTCTTCAACGACGACGAAATCAAGGCGGCCTATCCTAAGACCACCCAGACCATCGAAATCGAATCGTGGTTGACCTCACCGAACTGCTGGCGAAGAGCCTGAACAAGCACAAGTCCACGGCCACGTCGAGCGCAACCAAAACCTCCGCAGCCAAAAAAACTTCGAGGAAGACTGCGGCTCGGAAGACGGCGTAGCCGTGGCCGGCGCGAAATCCACCCGAACCGAACGCCCTTCTGCCAAGGGCGAGCGGGTTCGACTCGCCAGCGTTATCGCGCCATTTCGGGCGGATGCGACCGAAGACACAAAACCCAGCGGGCGTGCCGGCAAGACCAAGGGGCGCGCGCGAACCACGCAGCACCAAGTTATACCTAGCGGCGCGAAGAAAGCGCGCCTGCCCGAAAAGCTCTTTCCTCAATTGGCCACCCTGGTCTCAGCAGCGCCGACTACCGGCGATTGGATCTATGAGGTCAAGTTCGACGGCTACCGGATCCTCACGCGCATCAAGCACGGAAAGCCGGCGTTGTTTACCCGCCGTGGCCACGACTGGTCGTCGAAGATGCCCGCGCTGGTAGAGCAATTGCGCACGCTTGGAATCAAGTCGGCCTGGCTCGACGGCGAAATCGTCGTGATGGGCAAAGATGGAGTGCCGAGCTTCAACGCCCTGCAAAACGCCTTCGATCGTGCGCGTACCGCGGACATTCAATATTTCCTGTTCGACGTGCCGTTTTTCGAGGGTTACGACCTGCGCCAGGTGCCGCTGCGGGACCGGCGGCGCTTGCTCAAGACCCTGCTGGAAACGCGCGCCACGGACAAGATCCGCTTCAGTGACGACCTCGCTGGTGATGGCACCAGCATTTTCGCCGCCGCCTGCCGCATGAAGCTCGAGGGTGTGATCGCCAAACGTGCCGATGCGCCCTACGTCTCGCGGCGGAGCGAGACCTGGTTGAAGCTCAAATGCACGCAACGCCAGGAGTTCGTCATCGTTGGCTTCACCGACCGCAAGGGCGAGCGCACAGCCCCGGGTATCGGCAGTCTGCTGTTGGGCGTACACGATGACGCCGGGAAGCTTGTTTTCGCCGGCAGCGTCGGAACCGGCTGGAGCACGGAGACGGCCGCGGACCTCAAACGGCGCCTGGTTGCGCTCGAAGTGAAGCACCCGCCTTTTGCCGACGCAACCAAACCGAAAAGCGGGCGCTGGCCCAGGCGCTCGGCGGTGCCCGAACGTTGGGTCAAGCCGGTGCTGGTTGCCGAGATCAGCTTCAGCGAATGGACACCGGATGGGCAACTGCGCCACG
>DASQAE010000700.1:0-2353 GCA_035635915.1 Burkholderiaceae bacterium
CGGGATCCCCCGCCTGCAACGACTTGTCCTTTTCTATCGACGCGATCACGCGCGCCGTCAGTTTCTGGACTAGAGCCTCCGGCCTATCCGCCGCGCTTGGCTCGGGCGTGTTCGGTTGCGCCTGCGCAGCGTTTGCGCCCACGAAGAGCGTCAGCGCGAGAAGCCAGATCGGTAGAAAAGGTAGTCGGATCACGACAGACACTCCTTTGATGCGCGCGCCGGGTCAAGTGGCCGCTGCGGGCGGCGTGGCGAAGCGATTCGCGCTGTCTCATATCGCCGCGCGTGTTGGAACTCAGATCTGCGCCCCGAAGCCACCTCGGTTGCGGCGCATTCGAATACGGTCAGCTTCGTGCGGGGCGATGTCATATCGATGTCGGAACACGAGGCCGGCATTTCGCGTGAAATTTAGCCGTAATGCATTGTCGTGAAGGTCTCACCGCGTCAATGCGGACGCACCAGGAGCGCACCTGCTTGCGTTGCCGTGCCCGCGCCAACCCGTGGTGCTCCACGGGGGATCGCGCGTTGATTTCAATCGGGTGCGTAAGAGCCGCGGCGGCAAGCAAATGCTTTCCCAGGACGCTACGCGTCCCAGCGGGCGAGCGCACGTGGGTCCGTCGATCGCCGTGACAGACGCAATGCACGTGCAGCCAATCGACATCACAACACAACACAGCTTCGTCACAGTTAAGTCGGGCAGCGATACCGAGCTGCATTTCACAGATCAACGATAGGCACGAAAGGAACTGTCATGAAACGCATCATCATTCTCTCGTTAGTTCTGACCTCGACTGCGGTCTTAGCGGAAATACCGAACGATGTGGATCCGTTCGGTTTCGAAAAGGAAGCCTTCATCTCTTCGAAATCGCGTGCCGAAGTCCAGGCCGACCTGAAGGTCGCACAGGCAACCGGGCAGATGCCGGTGTTTGGCGAAATCGGAGTTCGGCCCGTCCCTTCACCGTCGGTCAAGACGCGCGCGCAAGTCGTCGCAGAAACGCGCGAGGCTGCCCGCCTAGGCCTGCTGGTCAACCGCGGCGAGCTTGGGCCGAGGATCGCGACGCCTGAGGAGGAGCGGCAGATCGAACTGGCTGGCTTGCGCGTCGTCGAGCAACAACAGGCAACGGCCAAATGACCTTGCGCAATCGTGGGTGGCACGCTTGGCACACTCATGTGCGCTCCGCAGCGTCGCTCGGCGATGCCGTTGCACCAACCATGAAGCTAGCCACGCTCACCGCGGTCGCGATCGCCGTTACATCGATGGCGACCGCCGCGCCCGCAAAGGAGGTAAGCACGCCGATCGATCGTGTGGCCGCAGCACTTGTCCCGAGCGGTGTGTTTGTACAGGGCGGGCGTGCGAGTGAGACCACGACGCTCACGCTCGGTTTGCAGTGGGATTGGTCGCGCGAGTGGCAGATCGGGCAACGCGGTCGCCTGTCCGGTTACAGCGAAGCTTCTATCGGTCATTGGCGCGCCGACACCGGCGGCGGCAGCGCGATCGTGACCCAACTCGGCTTCACGCCAACGTTCCGCTTCTGGCCTTCAGGCGAGAGGAGCGGCTTGTTCTGCGAGGGTGGGATCGGCGCCAACGTGTTGACGCCCATATATCGCACCCGCGAAAAGAGGTTTTCCACCGCGTTCAATTTCGGCGACCACATCGGCGTCGGCTATCGGCTGCCCGCGAGCAAGTGGGAGTGGTCGCTGCGCCTTCAGCACTTCTCGAATGCTGGCATCGATCACCCGAATCCGGGCGCGAACTTCGTGCAGTTCCGGCTGCTGGTGCCGCTTGGTGAGCGCGGTGATTCGTGATCTGCAACGCCGCACGTCCGACATCTGCGCCGCGGCAACGGTCGGCGCGCTACGTCGCGTGCAAGTTTTGATTGAACTGATGGTCTAACTGGAGCGAACCGTGAGAGCTTTTCTTGCAATCTTCATCATTTCCCTTGCCGCGTCACTTGCCGCCTGCGCGAGCACGGTCGGCCGTGGCGGCCCGCCTGCCGGTGAGCAGTCCATGCGCTACGGCGTCATCGGCGGGATCGAGCCGATCGAACTCGAAGGCGACCACCAGCTTGGCGTTGGCGCCATCGCAGGCGCTGCGGCAGGCGGCATCCTGGGTCATCAGATCGGCGCCGGCAGCGGCCGCGATGTGGCAACCGTGCTCGGTGTCATCGGCGGCGGTCTCGCCGGCAACGCCGTGCAGAACCGTTACGCCGATCGTCGCGCCGGCCAGCAGATCCTCGTGCGCCTCGACGACGGAGCGTCGATCACTGTCACGCAGCTCGCCGACCCGGCGCTGCGCGTTGGAGACCGCGTGGTCATCCATGGCGACGGCGGAGGTGCGCGCGTTGTCAGATGCTAG
>DASQAE010000701.1:0-5607 GCA_035635915.1 Burkholderiaceae bacterium
CGACGACACACAGCCATGGTCGTCGCCTGCGACAACCAGCACGCCGCCACGCGGCGAAGAACCGTAGGCGTTGCCGTGCTTGAGCGCATCGCCGGCACGGTCGACCCCGGGACCTTTGCCGTACCACATCGCAAACACACCATCGACCGTGCGCTCGGGATCCGACTCGACACGTTGCGTGCCGAGCACCTGGGTCGCGGCGAGTTCTTCGTTGATTGCCGGCACGAAGCGGATGCCGGCTTCGCCAAACCTCGCGCCGGCATTCCAGATTGCCCGGTCGACCATACCGAGCGGCGATCCGCGATAGCCACTGATAAAACCTTGCGTTTTGAGGCCACGCGCGGTGTCGCGGTCCCGCTGCATCAACGCAAGACGAACCAGCGCCTGTGTGCCGGTGAGAAACACGACACCTGACCCAGCCCACAGGTTGTCCTGTAGCTGGTAGTTCGGACGTGCAATGGGTGAAAGCGCAGCGAGATTCATCGACGCGGCATCTTATGTGCCGAGTTCGCCGATATCGCTCTCGACTTCGCATGCGCGAGCAAGACGTCGACGCAGTTCGTGCAGGCCGGCTAGGGTCGAACCTTTGGAAGTTGATAGGGATTGCCGCATCGCGTGGGCGGATACGTAGCAGTGCGAAGGAACGCTTTGGCGGTCGAAGCTACGCGGGTTGGGCTGCCGTGCGAACCGCCCTTGGATGCGCTATGGCATTGACAGATAAGCGGCTTGCGCCCAAGTCGGGGTTCGGAAAACGGCGGCGCGGACTGAAAAAGACGCGCAATCGAGGCAGATCGTCGAGCCCGGCCTCAGTGCAGCGGCGAGACGCAGGCCCAGTCGCAGGGACAAGCGCCGCAATGATCCTCGCGATTATTTCCCAGACGCGGTGCAACCCATCGTGGCGGTGGCTCATCCGATCGGTAGGACGCCCACGTTGATGGCATCGAAGTCAATTTTTGCCAAGTCCTGCGCGCGAGCGTTGTTTAGCCTCGTACCAATTACTTCATCGCACTTGACGACCAGGGACGCTCATGACACCCGATACAGCGCAGCAACAGGCCGACGCCTTGCACCGCCTGCATAGCGAAGGCAAACCTCTGGTCCTGGTCAACGCTTGGGACGCGGCGAGTGCACGTCTGCTCGAGCAGGCCGGCGCGAGCGTGATCGCCACCACGAGTGCCGGCATGGCCTGGTCGCTCGGTTATGCCGATGGCGAGAAATTGCCGCGCGACGAACTCATCGCCGCGTGTGCGCGCATCTGCCGGGTTGTACGTGTTCCGGTCACCGTGGACATCGAACGCGGGTTCGGACGCAGCACGGACGAGGTATGCAGCCTGGTGCGCGCTCTCATCGACCTCGGCGTGGTCGGCGTGAACATCGAGGATGGTGTGTCGCCGGAGACGCGCCGCCCGTTGCCGCCGCAGGCCCTTTGTGAGCGTGTCACTGCGTTACGCGCACTCGCCGTTCAGGCAAAGGTACGGCTGTTTATCAATGCGCGCACCGATGTTTATCTCGCCACCCACGACGACCCGGCGCGCCGGTTTGAGGAAGCCATGCAGCGCGCGCGCCTGTTCGCCGCGGCGGGAGCCGACGGCATTTTCGTCCCGGGCATGGACAAACTCGACGAGATAACACGCTTCGCGCGCGCACTCGAACGACCATTGAATGTTTATGCCGGGTATCCCGGAGTGCCAGCCATCGATGCGCTGAGTGGCGCCGGCGTGCGGCGCGTCAGTCTTGGATGTGGACCGTTGCAGTCGGCACTCAATCTGCTCGGTCGCATCGCGGCCGAGGCGTTTACTCTTGGACGCTACGACGCCATGGCCAGAGACATGCTGCCGGCGAGCGACCTGAACCGCCTGTTTGCACCGCGCCTCGCATGAGGCCGACGAAGTTCAGCAAGACCGCTCATCCTTTTGTACCTCGAGGGAGATCGATCCCCGGGAACACCTTGATCACGGCTGCGTCGTCCTCGCGTCCATGCCCCGCCGCAGACGCGTGCTGGAACATCTGATGGGCGGTCGAAGCCAGCGGTAGCGGAAAGCGGGTGGCACGCGCGGTGTCGAGCACCAGTCCGAGGTCCTTGACGAAGATGTCGACGGCCGAGCGAGGCGTGTAGTCACCGTCCAGGACATGGGGCACACGATTCTCGAACATCCAGCTGTTGCCTGCGCTATGCGTGATCACTTCGTAAAGTTGCGCCGGATCGACGCCTTCACGCAGGCCCAAAGCCATGGCCTCGGCGGCGGCGGCAATGTGCACACCTGCCAGCAGCTGGTTGATGATCTTGACCTTGCTGCCGGCACCGGGGCGCTCGCCAAGCCTGAAGACGCGCTCGGCGATGGCATCGAGTGCCGGTTGTGCCTTGGCGTACGCCGCCGGTGCGCCGGAGGTCATCATCGTCAGGCGACCTTCGGCCGCCTTGGCAGCGCCGCCGGAGATGGGCGCGTCAAGGTACAAAAGGCCCAGCGCCGACAAACGTTCCGCCAACGCCGCGGACCAACTTGGCGCAACGGTGCTGCACATCACATAGACGCTGCCGCGTGACATTGCCTCGGCTGCGCCATCAGCGGAGAACAACACCTCTTCGGTCTGGGCGGCGTTCACGACCACCGAGATCACCACGTCGCAGCCGGCTACAGCGTCGCGCGGTTTGGCAAACGCGTGGCCGCCGTCGGCGGCGAATGCCTTGGCAGCGTCGAGTCGGATGTCGCACGCGTGCACGGTCAGGCCACGCCGCCGCAGCGACTGCGCAATGCCCATGCCCATGGCGCCGAGGCCGATCACCGTTACGCTGTTCATCGCGCTGCTCCTTCGAGCCATTGCAGTAGTAGGCGAAGGATATCGTTCTCGCTTCCAGGCACGAAACGATCCGCGATCGCGCGGCTTTGCCGCGTCAAGGTCTCGCGCCCGCAGTGAGGCGGCGATCCAACAGAGTCGCAAAGTCGATGTCTCTTGCGGCCGCCGTCACGGCCGGGTAATCCGGCCTGCATAGGCTGCCCCGAGCGCGGCGACACCAGTTCACCTGCGGTTCGCCATCGAGACGTTTTTGCCGCGTTGCGCCCGGCAACAAATTCCGCACATCACCGCATTCAAACCATGGGAGGAGCCGAACCATGAAGTCGGATCAGACCAGTCCCCGCCGAACTTTCCTCAAAGGAGTACTTGCGACGCCGCTGGCCGTCGCGGGTACATCAGTGCTGGCACCGCCAGCGAGCGCGCACGGCATTACGCGCGGCCCGAGCACGACGGTCGAACCCTATCTCGCGCCGTCGATTGCGGGCGCGAAGACGGTTGCGATCCTCACGGTCGGCGACTCGGTCAACGGCTATCGCATGGTCGGCATCCCCGATGGGCTTGGTGCCTTCAGGAGCGGACCGAACGAGTTCACGCTGCTGATGAATCACGAACTCACCGCGACACCTCCGTCGGGTCCGGGCGCCGTGCGCGCTCATGGCAGCAGCGGCGCGTTCGTGTCGCGCTGGACCATCGACGCGAGCACGCTCAGGGTGATCGGCGGCCAGGACCACACCACCTCGCCCGACAAAGTGCACGTGTGGGATTCGGCAAGCAACAGCTACAAGCAGGGCACCACGCAATGGCAGCGGCACTGTTCCGGCGACCTTGCCGCGCGCAGCGCGTATTTCGCACACGGCCGAGGCACGACGGATCGTCTCTATCTGAACGGCGAAGAGGTCAGCGAGGGACGCGGCTGGGCCCGCGTCGCGTCCGGCCCGCACGCCGGCGAAGCGTGGCAGTTGCCGCGCCTGGGGCGGATGGCCTTCGAAAACGCCGTCGCCTGCCCGCATCCGCAGGAAAAAACGATCGTGGTCTGCACCGATGACAGCAGTGCCGCCACCGGCCCGTTGCCGAACCTGGGAAGCGAGGTCTACATCTATATCGGCACAAAACAAGACCGCGGCCATCCGATCGAGCAGGCCGGCCTCACCAACGGCTGGCTGTACGGGCTGACGATCTCCGTCGATGGCCAGCGCGTCGAGGAGGAAAGCGACCTTTACGGCCTGGGCAACGCCAACACCGGCTACATCGGCAAAGGGCGTTTTGGGCTGCACAACCTGGGCGATGTTTCGGCGCTCAGCGGGCTCGATCTCGAGGCGCAGTCGAACTCGGCCGGCGTCGTACGGTTGCAGCGTTGCGAGGACGGGGCGTGGGATCCGCGCGAGAAGCACCAGAACGACTTCTATTTCGTCACCACGGCGAGCGTCACGACCAACTGCCGGCTCTGGCGCCTGCACTTCGACGACATCGAGCGGCCCGAAGCGGGTGGCACTATCGAGATCCTGCTGCGTGGTGACGAAGGCCACCGCATGCTCGACAACGTGACGATCGACGAACTCGGTCGCATCCTCATGGACGAGGACCCCGGCGGCAACAACCGCGTAGCGAAGATCTGGCTGTACGCGATCGACACGTGTGAGTTCATCCAGGTCGCGGCGCACAATCCGAAGTTCTTCGACCCGGACTCGAAGAAGCCGGAGTTCATCACCATCGACGAGGAGTCCTCGGGGATCATCGACGCCGCGCACATCCTCGGGGAGGGTTGGTTCCTCCTCGATGTCCAGGCGCACAAAGTGAGTATCGATCCGGAGCTAGTCGAAGGCGGTCAGCTGCTGGCGCTCTGGGTAGATCCCGACGTCGGCATGAGCGAGTTCAAGCACAACCGCCACGACGGCAACGACGAGCGGCGGCGGTAGCCAAGAAGGGCGGATCTTCCAATCCGCACAAGGAGCTCGCTAGTGCAACTTCAGTACGCTCCGACCAGTTCTCCGCGATCCTCTTCATGTGCTGCGCACTGCAGCAGGTGCGTTCACCAGTCCTGCGCCCGCAAACCGGTTCAACCTCCGCCCGTGAGATCGAACACCGCACTGGTGCTGAACGAGGGGTGCGCCGATGCGCCATCAGCCTGCTACCGTCCGGTCCCCGACAGCGGGATGCCGAGGCGAAGCAGCCACCAGCGCCACTTGTCGACCGAGTGGAACGCCATCGTGGTACCGCTCGAATCCCGCGTCGGTTGGCCGTGCACCATTTGCAGTGTGATGGTTCGCGCCGCTTCCGCGTTGGCGTTGCACGCCCAGTTCCTGCGGTCCTCGATGACGCAATCTGTGAACTTTCCCGACGGTTGTGCCGATCCAACGGTCCAGAAGAGCACCTCGCGATGCGACGTTAGCGCGCGAAAACGGAAGCGCTCAGCGGATTCCAGCCTGCCGCTGCACTGATTGTCCTGCCACGCACCGCCTACGCAGCGCACCGTGTATGTCGTGCATTCCCCTTGCAACGCGATTTTGTCGGTAGCCCAGCCGTAAGCGGCCAGCCCGGTGCACGCGGCGAAGAAGACGACGAAGGTGCGAAGTGCCCACATATGCAGGGTCTTTATCCCGGTCGCGAAGAACCATGTCAACCAGCGGGGATCCTGCACTCACGGTGTGGCCCGGTCAGTCGGCTTCCTGGAACGCCTCCTCGCGTTTCGACTTGATACTCGGAAGCGCGACGACGGCCACGAGTGCCACCGCCATCAGCAGTAGCGTAAGCGATAGCGGCCGTGTGATGAAAGTCGTCGGATCGCCGCGTGAGAGCAGCATCGCGCGGCGC
>DASQAE010000702.1:0-6063 GCA_035635915.1 Burkholderiaceae bacterium
CCGCGCCGCGGCTGAATCAGGCGGGCGGGCTCCGTGCCGCGCCGCACGCATATCCAGGAATCGATTGCGCCATGAAAGCGATACGATCGGACCCTCGATCGGCCATGGCAGGGTGGCGTACAGATGAGCGAGCGCGCCGAGCGGTTCGGATTCGCTGCCGCACAGGACGTGCCGATCCCATATCTCGCGCGCATCCGCGAGTACTACCAGGCGCTCGGCTACGGCGCGCCGTACGAGTGGGCGCACTACGCGGACGTCCCGTTTGCACCGTTGCGCGCCCCGCTTTCGGAGTGCACGGTCGCACTCATCACGACCGCCGCGAAATATCGGGCCGAAATCGGGCTGCTGGACAAGAGCAACGCCTATCACGCGGCCGCCAAGTTCTACACCGTCTACGCGGGCGACACGACGCGCGACCACGACCTGCGCATTACGCACGTCGCCATCGACTTCAAGCACACGACTGCGGAGGACTCGGGGACTTGGTTCCCGCTGCCGCATCTGCGGCGTGCCGCCGCTGCCGGGCGCATCGGCCGCGTGGCGCCGCGTTTTTTCGGCGTGCCTACCAACCGCAGTCACCGTGTCACGCTCAATGTCGACTGCCCGGAGATCGTCGCGTCCTGCACGGCTGATGCTGTCGACGCCGCGATCCTGGTGCCGAACTGCCCCGTCTGCCACCAGACCCTCGCGCTTGCAGCGCGTTCGCTGGAGTCAAGCGGCATCAGCACTGTCGTGATGGGTTGTGCCAAGGACATCGTCGAACTGGTTGGCGTGCCGCGTTTCCTTTTTTCCGATTTTCCACTCGGCAACTCCGCCGGGCGTCCAAAGGATCCGGATTCGCAGACGCGCACGCTGGAACTGGCCTTGCGCGTGCTTGAATCGGCGCCCGGGCCCCGCACCACGGTGCAGTCGCCGCTGCGTTGGGCAACGAGCGCCGATTGGAAACGCGACTACTGCAACATCGAACGTCTCTCCGCAGAGGAGGTCGAGCGCCGTCGCGCGGCCTTTGAGAAAGCCAAGGCCCAGGCACGCCGCGTGAAGGAGCGCGAAGCAGGGGGTTGATGCCGGCCCGGGTCGTGCAAGCGACCTGGCCCGGGTGAAAACACCGAGGCCGTTGATCGATCATGGTGCCCGTGCACAGCCGCAGGGCGGCGCGATGCAACATGGTGATGCGTGTCGTCCGCACGACGCGGACGCTGCGCCCGCCGCGGGAAACCTCGCGTCGCCGCGGCTGAACGCTGATACGATCGTCGCGCCACGGGGAGGCGGGCGTCCAAAAAGGCGCCCACGGATCGCGACGTCGGAAGAATATCGGCGCGGGTCTGGTCGTTCGTCCCTCACCCAAGTTCGAGGAGGAATTCATGGAAGAACGTGATCTGCGCAACCTGATCGAGGAGGTCCGCAGCGGCAAGCTATCGCGCCGCGCGTTCATCGGCCGCATGGTGACGCTCGGACTGACTGCGCCGATGGCGAGCCAGTTGTTGATGTTTGCCGGGATCGCGCAAGCAAAACCACCGCTCGTCTACAAACCGACCAAACGCGGCGGCGGCGGTGCGCTGAAGGCGCTGTGGTGGCAGGGCGCCACGCTGCTCAACCCGCATTTCGCCACCGGCACCAAGGACCAGGAAGGCTCGCGCATTTTCTACGAGCCGTTGGCCGGATGGGACAACGACGGCAACCTGGTTCCGATCCTGGCTGCGGAAGTTCCGAACATCGGCAACGGCGGCCTCGCCAAGGACGGCAGGTCGGTGACGTGGAGGATCAAAAAGAACGTGCAGTGGCACGACGGCAAACCTTTGACCGCGGACGACGTTGTGTTCACGTGGGAGTACGCCAGCAACCCGGAAACCGCGACCGTCACGATCGGCAGCTACAAGGACGTCAAGGCCGTCAAGGTCGACACCCACACGGTACGGATCGACTTCCCGAAGCCGACGCCATTTTGGGCCAACGCATTCGTGGGCTCGTTCGGCGCCATCATCCCGAAGCATTTGTTCGGCGAATTTACCGGCAGCAAGTCGCGCGACGCGCCGATCAATCTGAAGCCGGTCGGCACCGGTGCGTACAAGTTTGTCGATTTCAAGCCGGGCGACATGGTGCGCGGCGAGTTGAATCCGAACTACCACATGCCGAACCGTCCGTACTTCGACACGATCGAGATGAAGGGCGGCGGTGACGCGGTTTCGGCAGCCCGCGCGGTGTTGCAGACGGGTGAGTTCGACTACGCCTGGAACATCCAGGTCGAGGACGAGATTCTCAAGCGGCTGGAGGCGGGCGGCAAAGGTCGGACCGACATTTCCGGCGGCGGCAACATCGAGTTCATCCTGCTCAACACCACCGATCCGTGGACCGAGGTCGACGGCGAGCGCTCGAGCGCGAAGACCAAGCACCCGAGCCTGAGCGATCGCGCGGTACGACAGGCGCTGGCGCTCTTGATCGATCGCCAGTCGATCCAGGATCACATCTACGGCCGCACCGGTGTTGCGACCGCCAACTTCCTCAACCAACCCAAGCGCTACGCGTCGTCGAACGCCAAATGGGAGTTCAACGTCGACAAGGCCAATGCCCTGCTCGAACAAGCGGGCTGGAAGCGCGGCTCCGACGGCATCCGCGCCAAGGACGGCAAGAAGCTGAAGTTCGTCTACCAGACTTCGATCAATGCGCCGCGCCAGAAAACGCAGCAGGTGGTCAAGCAGGCGTGCCAGAAGGCCGGCATCGATCTCGAATTGAAGTCGGTGACACCGTCGGTGTTTTTCTCTTCCGACGTGGCCAATCCGGATACGTACACCAAGTTCTACACCGACATCGAGATGTACACGACCACCATGACACAACCGGATCCGGAAGTGTTCATGAATCAGTATTGCTCGTGGGAAGTGGCGAACAAGGACAACAAGTGGCAGGGCCGCAATATCACGCGCTGGCGCAACGAGGAGTACGACAAAGCGTTTCGCGCGGCCGAGGGCGAACTCGACCCGGTCAAGCGTGCGGCACTGTTCATCAAGATGAACGATCTGGTGGTCGGTGATCCGATCGTGATCCCGGTCGTCTACCGGCCGCGGGTGCAGGTGGTCAATAACAGTCTCAACGCATCGTTGAGCGGCTGGGACCTGGACTTCTGGGCGCTGCACGACTGGTATCGGACGTAAGCCGGCTCGTCGCGCCATGTCATTCCGAGCGCCAGCGAGGAATCTCGGCAGCACCAGCGCCGAGATCCCTCGCCTGCGGCGCGGAATGACAGACGTGCCCTAAGACGCTGCAGGGAAGATCGTCTTGGGCCAGTACATCCTGCGGCGTTTTCTGATTGCGGTCCCGAGCTTGCTTGGCATCAGCGTCGTGCTGTTCACGGTGCTGGCGCTTGCGCCCGGCGATCCGTTCGGCGAACTCGCCACCAATGCCAACGTTCCGCCCGAGGTACAGCAGGCGTTGCGCGCCAAGTTCGGTATGGACGATCCTGTTTGGCAACGCTATTTCCACTGGCTCACCGCCATGCTCAGCGGCGACTGGGGATTTTCGTTCGTCAGCCGCGTCGACACCGACAAGCTCATCCTGCAGCGCCTGCCGACCACGCTCCTCATCATCGGGTCGTCGCAATTGCTGGCGCTGGCGATCGCATTGCCGGTGGGCATCTACTCGGCGACGCGGCCGTATTCGATCTTCGATCAGATCGCCAGCACGTTCGCGTTCATTGGGTTCTCGTTGCCCACATTTTTCACCGGCATCCTGCTGATCCTCATCTTCAGCATCACGCTCGACTGGCTGCCGTTTGTTTATCGCGCCGACATCGCCGCGACCGGCTGGCGCTTCTTCTGGGAGCACTTCAAGCAGTCGATCATGCCGGTGGCCGTGCTGGGACTGTTCCAGGGCGCCTCGTGGACGCGCTACGTGCGCTCGGCGGTGCTGGACGTGATCCGGCTCGACTACGTGACCACGGCGCGCGCGAAAGGACTTACTGAACGCGCGGTGGTGCTCAAGCACGCGGTACGCAACGCGCTGATTCCGGTGGTGACCCTGGTGGCGCTGCAAATGCCGGTGGTGTTCGGCGGCGCCATCGTCACCGAACAGATCTTCCGCATCCCCGGCATTGGATCGCTGCTCATCAGCTCGATCCTCGCCAACGACACGCCGGTGATCATGGCGGTGACGTTCGTGTTCGCATGCCTTGTGATCGCTTTTAATCTGCTCGCCGACCTCTTGTATGGCTGGCTCGATCCCCGCATTGCCTACCGCTAGCGCGGGCCCCGCGCCGGCGCGCTCCCGCGGTGTTTCGCCGTGGGTCGAAGCGAGGCGTCGCTTCCGCCGCCACAAGATGGCGATCCTGAGCGCGATCATCCTCGGAACGATGGTGCTGATGGTCGCATTCGGGCCATGGATCTGGAACTTGCCGATCAACGAGATCGACTTCACCGCCAGGCTCGCCAATCCGTCGCTGAAGCATCCCTTCGGCACCGACGACCTGGGCCAGGACCTGCTGGCACGCATGCTCTACGGCGGCCGCATCTCGCTCGCGGTGGGGCTGGCGGCGATGCTGATGTCGATCACGGTGGGCGTGATCATCGGCGCCGTGGCCGGCATTTCGCGTGGCGGCATCGACGCGGCGCTGATGTGGTTGACGGACCTGTTTCTGTCGCTGCCGCAACTGCCGCTGCTGCTGTTGTTGATCTACCTGTTTCGCGACACGCTGAAGATGGTTTTTGGCCCGGAGGTCGGCGTGTTCCTGCTCATCGTCGTGGTCATCGGCATGTTCCGCTGGATGCCGGTGGCGCGCCTGGTGCGGGCGCAGTTTTTTTCGTTGCGCGAAAAAGAGTTCGTCGAGGCAGCGCGGGCGCTTGGCGCTTCGTTGCCGCGCCAGGTGGTGCGCCACATCCTGCCGAATTCGCTCGGGCCGGTGATCGTTGCCGGCACGATCGACGTTGCCGCGGCGATCATCGCCGAGTCGACGTTGTCGTTCCTCGGCCTGGGTTTCCCGCCCGACATTCCAACGTGGGGCCGGATCCTCTTCGACTCCAAGGACTATCTCGACATCGCGCCCCATTTCGCGCTGTTCCCCGGAGCTGCGATCTTCCTCGCGGTGCTCACCATCAACTTCATCGGCGATGGCCTGCGCGACGCGCTCGATCCGCGCAAGGTGATGTGAGTTAAACGATGCATCTGCTCGAGATCCGCGGCTTGAAGACCCACTTCGCCACCGACGACGGGTGGCTGCACGCGGTCGATGGCGTCGATCTCACGGTCGACCAGGGCGAGACCGTTGCGGTAGTCGGCGAGTCCGGTTGCGGCAAGACCGTGACCGCGATGACCGTGCTCAAGCTCATCGCGATGCCGCCCGGCCGCATCGTCGCGGGCGAGGTGTTGTGGCAGGGGCGCGACCTGGTGCCGCTGGGATCGGACGCGATGCGCCGCATCCGTGCCAAGGAGATCGCGATCGTGTTTCAGGAGCCGATGACCTCGCTCAACCCGGTGTACACCGTGGGCGATCAGATCGCCGAGGTCGTACGGCTGCACGAGGGTGCATCGCGCAGGACGGCCATGGAGCGCGCGATCGAGATGCTGCGCCTGGTGCACATTCCGACGCCGGAGGCGCGCGTGCACGACTACCCGCATCAATTTTCGGGCGGCATGCGCCAGCGGGTGATGATCGCAATGGCGCTCTCGTGCCGCCCCAAGTTGTTGATCGCGGACGAACCCACCACCGCCCTCGACGTCACCATCCAGGCGCAAATCCTCGACTTGCTGGCCGAGCTGAAGGCGAAGTTCGGCATGGCGTTGATGTTGATCACGCACGCGATGGGCGTGGTCGCGGAGACCGCGCAGCGCGTGGTCGTGATGTATGCCGGCAAGGTGATCGAAGAAGCACCGGTCGGCGAACTGTTCGCAAACCCGCGCCATCCGTATACGCAGGGACTGATCCGTTCGATCCCGCGCATCGATACCGCGGCGATCCGCAAGACACGGCTGGAAGCAATCGCCGGCGTGGTGCCGAAGTTGATTGCCCCGCCGGAAGGGTGCCGCTTCGCGCCGCGCTGCAAGTTTGCGATGGATATCTGCACCCGCGCGACGCCG